>JBAVNO010000085.1:0-4671 GCA_049691095.1 Alphaproteobacteria bacterium
CGCCGACCGCTTCCTTGGTGAGCCGCGGCCACGATTCGGAGCCCTCGGCATCGATCACATGGACCGTGGTTTCGTCGGCCCCGAAGGTGCGCGCGGCGGAAACGTCGTTGGCGACGATCCAATCGCAACCCTTCGCCGCCCGCTTGGCCTTGGCTGTGGCAATGAGCGCGGGCGCATCGTCCTCGGTTTCGGCCGCGAACCCGATGACCAGGCGCGGCCGCATGTTCCCGGCACGGGTAAGCGCCTGCAGGATGTCCGGGTTCTCGGCCAGTTTGATGACCGGCGTCCCAGCGGCGCCCTTCTTGAGCTTCTTGTCCTGGGGCGCGGCCGGACGCCAGTCGGCGACCGCGGCGGCGCATACGGCCACGTCGACGGGCAGCGCCGCGGTGCAGGCGGAAAGCATCTGGGCTGCGGTCTCCACGCGGACGGTCCTGACACCCAGGGGATCGCCGAGACCGGTCGGGCCCGATACCAAGGTCGTTTCGGCGCCGAGACGCGCCAGCGCGGTGGCTACGGCATGGCCCTGCTTGCCCGACGAGCGGTTGCCGAGGAAGCGCACCGGATCCAAGGGCTCGAAGGTGGGCCCGCTGGTGACCAGCGCCCGCCGGCCGGCCAGCGGCGCCCCGGTCGTGAAATAGGCGGCGATGGCGGCGACGATCTCGTCCACCTCGGCCATGCGCCCGGGCCCCGTCTCGGCGCAGGCCATCGCGCCTTCGTTCGGCCCCACCCGAAGCACGCCCCGGGACTCGAGGGCGGCGACGTTGGCCTTGGTCGCGGCATGGGTCCACATGCGGTGGTTCATGGCGGGCGCGATCAGGACCGGCTTGTCGGTGGCAAGCAGGACCGCGGAGGCCAGATCGTCGGCGCGGCCCATCGCCATGCGGGCGATCAGATCGGCGCTGGCCGGCGCGACCACCACCAGGTCCGCTTCGCGGGAGAGGCGGATATGACCCATCTCGCTCTCGTCCGTGAGCGAGAACAGGTCGCCATAGACCTTCTGTTCGGAGAGTGCTGCGACCGACAAAGCAGTCACGAACCGCGCGCCCCCCGACGTGAGCACGCAGCGCACCGAGGCACCGCGCTCCCTCAGCCGCCGGATGAGGTCGAGGCCCTTGTACGCCGCGATGCCGCCGGAAATGACCAGCAGGATGCGTTTTCCGCCCAGGGTGCTATCCGTCATTGGGAAAATAAAATTAAACTACGCGTTTGTATTGTGAATAACCTATCGGCATCGGCGGGATTTAGCAAGCTCCATCGGGACAATCGGTCAGGACAAGACCCAGGCGAGCGCCAGGGCCGCGACCGCCAGCCACAAGGGCCAGATGCGCGGTTTGCCGCCGTTTCCGCCTCCGAGCGCGCGAATCGACTCCGGGTGAAGGCGAATCCCGCCGTCGGCGATGGTGGCGGCCGCCCTCTCGATGTCCTTGAGCAGCCCGGGCAGCCGCTCCAGGCCCGCCACGGCTTCGCTCGCCAGGTCCCGGACCCGCGCCTCGGGGCTGCGGTTGCGCCGCATCCAGTCCTCGATCAAGGGCCGGGCCAGAGTCCACATGTTGACCCGGTCGTTGAGCTTCCGCCCCACGCCCTCGGCGACCAGCATGGTCTTCTGCAGCAACAGGAGCTGGGGCTGGGTTTCCATCTCGAAGGATTCGGTGACCTCGAACAACTGGCCCAGCAGGTGGGCGATGGAGATTTCGTGCATGGGCAGCCCCAGGATCGGCTCGCCGATAGCCCGGCAGGCCTGGGTGAAGCGGTCGAGGGACTGATCGGCGGGCACGTATCCGGCGCGGAAATGCACCTCGGCCACCCGGGCGTAATCGCCGTTGAGGAAGCCGAGCAGCATATCGGCCAGGAAGCCCCGGGTGTTGCGGTCGATCCGGCCCATGATGCCGAAATCCACCGCCACGATGCGGCCGTCGGCCTGCACGAACAGGTTGCCGGGATGCAGGTCGGCGTGGAAGAAGCCGTCGCGGAAGACCTGGGTGAACACGGCATTGGCCGATTTGGCCAGCACGTCGTCGGGGTCGTGACCGGCGGCGATCAGGGCCTGGCGGTCGTCGATGCGGATTCCGGCGACGCGCTCCAGGGTCAGGACCCGGCGCGCGGTCCGTGTCCAGTCGACCTTGGGAATGCGAAACGTGGGATCGCCGGCGAAATTCTGCGCCAGCTCCGAGGCCGCCGCCGCCTCGAGCCGCAAGTCCATCTCGGCCCGCACCGACTCGGCCAATGTCTTTACGACCGCGGCCGGCCGAAGCCTGCGAAGCGAAGGCTGCGCCAGCTCGATCCATTCGGCGAGCCAGTAGAAGAGCTCGAGGTCGCGGGCGAACGCGCGTTCGATCCCGGGCCTCAGCACCTTGACCGCTACCGGCGCGCCCTCGCGGGTGGTCGCGAAATGCACCTGTGCGATCGAGGCCGCGGCCACCGGCGCGATCTGGAAGTCCGAGAAGATGTCCCCGATCGGCTTGCCGAGCTCGGCCTCGACGGTGCGCACCGCCTCCTCCCCGGGAAAGGGCGGAAGCCGGTCCTGAAGCTCGGACAGATCCGCGGCCATCTCCTCGCCCAGAAGGTCGGAGCGGGTGGACAGCACCTGGCCCAGCTTGATGAAGCTCGGCCCCAGCGCGCACAAGGCCTGGGCCAGCCGCTGCCCGGGCCGCAGGCCGGGGGCGCGCCCGGGCCGGTGCCAGACCCACAGCAGGGGCGCCACCGCGCCCGGCGCCACCCCGAGAATCTCGAGCGGGAACAGGGCATCATGGCGCGCCAGGGTGCGGGCGATCGCGATCAGGCGCAGGACATGGCGGAGCGATCTCAGCGGCGGCATCAAATGCGCCAGGCGGAATGAATGGCGGCGATCCCGCCGGTGAGATTGACGTAGCGCACGCGGGAGAAACCGGCGCGCCGCATGCGGCCGGCCAGGCCTTCCTGATCCGGGAAGCGCCGGATGCTCTCCACCAGATATCGGTACGCGTCGCCCCGGCCGGTCACGATCTCGCCCAATTTCGGCACGATGTCGAAGGAGTACCGGTCGTAGATCGGCGCCAGCAGCGGCACGTCCACGTGGCTGAATTCCAGGCACAGGAAGCGCCCGCCCGGCTTGAGCACGCGCCTGGCCTCCTTGAGCGCGGCGTCGATGTCGGTGACGTTGCGCAAGCCGAAGGCGATGGTATAGGCGTCGAACCGCCGGTCGGCGAAAGGCAGCCGCTCGGCGGCGCCGCACACCCAATCCACCGCGCCCGCAAGGCCCTGGTCGATGGCCCGGTCGCGGCCCACGCTCATCATCGCCTGGTTGGGGTCGCAGACGACGGCGCGGGCCAAAGGCGCCTTGTGCACCGGTTGCGCCCGGCAGCGCTCCAGGAACCGGAACGCCACGTCGCCGGTGCCGCCGGCCACGTCGACGAGCACGGTTCCGGGACGGGGGGCCAGCATGTCGATGAGGGCGTGCTTCCACAGCCGGTGGACGCCCATCGACATCAGGTCGTTCATGAGGTCGTAACGCCGGGCGACGGTGTCGAACACCGCCTGCACCAGGGCCGCCTTGTCCCGTTTGCGGACCGTCCGGTATCCGAAATCGGCGGTCTCTTCGCCGCCCTTTTCGCGCCCGCCGTGTGAGGCCCCGCTCTCGCCCGATCCCATGCCGGCGAAGATAGCGCACCCCCCTGGGGTGCGCTACCGTGCCCCCATGCCCGAACTCCCCGAAGTCGAGACAGTTCGCCGTGCGCTCGAGGCGCGCATCGCCGGCCGCCGCATCGCGAGCGCGACGCCGCGCCGCGCCGACCTGCGCATCGAGTTCCCGCAACATCTAGCGGCGCGGATCGTGGGCCGCCGCATAACCGGGGTCTCACGCCGGGCGAAATACCTCTTGATCGGGCTGGACGGAAAGACCGACGGGGGCGACGTGCTGGTCGCCCATCTCGGCATGTCGGGGCGCATCCTGCTTCATCGCCAGGCGCCGCCGCCCGGCCCCCACGACCACCTCATCCTCGCCCTCGAGGACGGACAGACGCTCTATTTCAACGACGCGCGCCGCTTCGGGCTGGTGGCGTTGGCGTCCGCCGAGACGGTCCATCGTCTTCCCTTCCTGCGCGGCTTGGGGCCCGAACCGCTGGACGAGGGCTTCGACCGGGCGGCGCTGGCGGCGGCGCTCGCCGGACGGCGGACCTCGATCAAGGCGGCGCTCCTGGACCAGAGGGTCGTGGCCGGACTGGGCAACATCTATGTCTGCGAAAGCCTTTTCCGCGCCGGCATTTCGCCGCGAAGGCGGGCGGGCGCGCTCGGCCCGGCGCGCATCGCAAGGCTCACGGCCGCCATCAAGGACGTGCTGCGCGACGCCATCGAGGCCGGCGGTTCGACGCTGCGCGACCACCGCCAGCCCACGGGCGACCTTGGGTATTTCCAGCATTGTTTTGCGGTCTACGACCGCGAGGGTCAGGCCTGCGGCGCGTGCGACTGCGACGCGCGCGTGACCGGCGGCGTGCGACGAGTCGTCCAGGGCGGGCGCTCGACGTTCTATTGTCCGCGGCGCCAGCGCTGACGTACATCCCCGATTGTGTGGTACCTTCGCGCCATGAACCGAGAGCGAGCGTTTCCGTGCCGCGTTCGCGCGATCGTCGCAACCGTTGTCGCCGCGGCGTCATTGTTCACCACTCCGTTGTCCGCGTGGTGCGGAGAAAGAGGAGC
>JBAVNO010000086.1:0-4401 GCA_049691095.1 Alphaproteobacteria bacterium
AGTTGACGTCGCGCATGATGCGCTCGACGCTATCGAAGGCGAGGTCCACATGCGGCGTGTATTGCATCGCCAGCATGACGCCGGTTCCGATCATGAGCACCAGCATGACGCCCGCAATCGAGCCGAAATTCCACCAATAGTTCAGATTCCGCGGCGTCGGATAGTCGCGCAGCTCATGGTTCATGAAGGCGAAGATCGGCAGCCGCTGCTCGATCCAGTTCACCATCGCGCTCTGCCGGTTTGGCGCCGCCATTTGCGCTCCTCCTATCCGATTCGGATCATGGTTTCGTCGAGGAACTCGTAAGGCGGCACGACGAGATTCTTGGGGGCCGGGCCCTTACGGATGCGGCCCGACGTGTCGTAATGCGACCCGTGGCAGGGACAGAACCATCCCCCGTAGTCGCCGCGCGGATCGCCCGTCTTTTGTCCCAGGGGGACGCAGCCCAGATGGGTGCATATGCCGACCATGATGAGCCACTCCGGCTTTTTCACCCGCGCCTCATCCTTCTCGGGGTCGGGAAGGTCTGCCTTGTCGTCGGCCTCCGCCTTGGCGATCTCGTCTGCGGTGCGGTGGTCGATGAAGACCGGCTTGCCGCGCCATTTCACCGTGATCCGCTGGCCGTCAGCGATGGGCGCCAGGTCGAGCTCGGTGGCGGAGACGGCGAGCACGTCGGCGGCCGGGTTCATGCTGTCGATGAACGGCCACACGGAAAGCGCGACGCCGACGGCGCCTATGGTGCCCGTGGCGAGGTAAAGGAAGTCCCGCCGGGTCTCCCCAGTGTCACCGGTATTCTCAGCCGTATCGGCCATTCCCCACCTCGACATTAGGAACAGGCGGCCGCGATGGGCCGCACCTGCATCGAGCCGCGAGCATACCCTGTCGCGCCTCGCCCCTGACTTGTCGCTTCCACCCCTCTACGAACGGCGCGGACGGCCCGGTGGCCGCCGCGCCGGCGACGGGTATAATCCAATACCGAACGCCTGCAAAGGTCAACATGCGCGCCCGGCTTTCCCCGTGACAAATCGTCTTCCCCCCATGCGCCTTGCCCTCTTCGAGCCCGATATCCCGCAGAACACCGGGGCCCTCCTGCGGCTGGCCGCGTGCCTGGGGGTGGCGGTGGACATCATCGAGCCCTGCGGCTTCCTGATGGACGACAAGCGGCTCAAGCGGGCCGGCCTCGATTACCTGGCCCTGGCGCGGGTGACCCGGCACCGCTCCTGGGCCGATTTCGTGCACCGGCGGCAGTTGGGCAAGGACGCCGGCCGGCTGGTTCTGGCGACCACGCGCGGGTCTGTCTCCTTCACCGATTTCGCCTTCGCCCCCACGGACACGCTGATGGTGGGCCGTGAGTCCTCGGGCGTGCCCGACGCGGTCGCCGGATCGGCCGACGCGACGGTCCGGATCCCGCTCATCGAAGGCGCCCGCTCCATAAACGTTGCCCAGGCGGCGGCGATGGTGTTGGGTGAGGCCCTGCGCCAGACCAACCTGTTTCCGCCGCTCCCATGACGCCTCCCAACGCCGATACCGCCCCTACCAGGGACCAAGCCAGCCGCTGGTTCTCCGAGCTCCAGGACCGGATCTGCGCCGCCTTCGAGAAGCTGGAGGACGAGCTTTCGGGCACCTTCGCCGATCTGGCGCCGGGCCGATTCGAGCGCGAGAGCTGGGAGCGCGAAGGCGGCGGCGGCGGCGTGATGGCGGCGATGCGCGGGCGCGTGTTCGAGAAGGTGGGCGTAAACGTCTCGACCGTCTGGGGCGCGTTCTCGGATGCCTTCCGCGCCCAGATTCCCGGCGCCGCCGAGGACCCCCGCTTCTGGGCCAGCGGCGTCTCGCTCGTGGCCCACATGCGCTCCCCCAAAGTCCCCGCGGTGCACATGAACACGCGCCACATCGTCACCACCAAGGCGTGGTTCGGCGGCGGCACGGACCTGACGCCGATGATCCCCAACGAATGGGACGCGCGCGATTTCCACGCCCGGCTCAAGCAGGCGTGCGACGCCCACGACCCGGCCTATCACGAGCGTTTCCGAAAATGGTGCGACGAGTACTTCTACCTTCCGCACCGGGGCGAGCCCCGCGGCGTCGGGGGCATCTTCTACGACAATCTGGACAGCGGCGATTGGGAGGCGGACTTCGCCTTCACCCAGGACGTCGGGCTCGCCTTCCTCGACATCTACCCGAAGATCGTCCGCCGCCACATGGACGAGCCGTGGACGGAGGCCGAGCGCGAGCGCCAGCTCGTGAAGCGCGGCCGCTACGTGGAGTTCAACCTGCTCTACGACCGGGGCACGAAATTCGGGCTGATGACCGGCGGCAACGTGGACGCGATCCTGATGTCCATGCCCCCTATCGCCAAATGGCCGTAGGGATCGCTTAGCGCCCGGCCGTTCGCCCGGCGAGCTTTTTGAGCTTCGCCACGCACTGCGCCCGCGTGGCCTTGAAGTCGCCTTCGACCCACCACGCTTCGACCGCCTGCAACAGCTCGCCCACCTCGGGGCCGGCCGCGATCCCCAACTCCAGGACGTCCTGGCCCTTCACGGGAAGAGACACGGGCTTCCATTGGGCGGCGGCGACGAGCAGCGCCCGGTACTGCTTGGGGTCGGGCGCCGCACCCGTGGCCCGCTCCCGCGCCCAGTCCAACAGCGCCAAGTCGCGGTAGGGCTCCGCCCCCAGGCGGTAGAGCTCGCGGCGCTGGACCCTGCGGTCGTCGGTCACCGTGACGCCGGGCGCGGCGCTTGCCATCCCCGTCAGCCGCTCGGCCTGCTGGTTGGAGAGGCGTAAGACCGAGGCGATCTTGCGGGCCGCCTCTCCGTCGCGGGCGATGAGCGAGGCCAGACGCCGCAACCCATCGGGTTCGGCTTCCTCGCGTTCGATCCCGACCAGGGCGGCGAGCCGGTCCCAATCCGCGAGCTCGGGCAGGATGGGGGCGAGGATCTTGTCCTCAATCATCAGCCGCACGACCGGCGCCGGGTCGTCCGCCACCAACAGCCGCAGCGTCTCGCCCGCGACGCGCTCGCCCGACAGGGTGGGAAGGAGGGAGGCCAGCCTGCGGCAGGCGTCAAGCCCCGCCTCGTCCGGCGCCCCCTTGCCGTAATGGGCGTGGAAGCGGAAGAACCGCAGCAGGCGCAGCACGTCCTCGCGGATGCGCGCCTCCGGCTCGCCCACGAACTTGACGCGGCCCGCTTTCAGGTCCTTGAGCCCGCCGAAGGGGTCGTAGAGCGTCCCGTCGGGGGCGCAGAACAGGGCGTTGAAGGTGAAGTCGCGGCGCGAGGCGTCCCGCATCCAGTCGTCTGTGAAGGCGATCTTGGCGCGCCGCCCATAGGTCTCCACGTCCTCGCGCAGCGTGGTGATCTCGAAATGGGCGCGGCCGGAAATGGCCGTGATGGTGCCGTGGGCGATCCCCGTGGGCACGGCGCGCAGGCCCGCTTGCTCCAGCAGCCGGATCACCCGCTCCGGCTCGTCGTGGGTGGCGATGTCGATGTCCTTCACCGGGCGGCCGATGACGGCGTCGCGCACGCAGCCGCCCACGAACCGCACCTCGGCGCCCTCGGCCGTGAGGGCCGCGATCACGGCGCGGGTCTCGGGCGCCGCCATCCAGGGCTGAAGCGGGATCTTGCCTGAGGGCTGCAAGCTCCGGGGTCTTTCAGTAAGAGTCCTTCAATCGACGACGTGGCCGGGCACGACCCGGCCGTTTTCGTATCGCGGCGGCTCGTACTTGCCGGCCGGCGCTCCGCCGCGAAGCGACAGCGCGAACACGGTCAGCACCAGCAGCGCCACCCCCGCAGCCGCCAGCCACGAATAGGGAATATCGGGCGACAGGCCGCGGGCCGCCGCTCTGCGCGCCCACAGCAGGTAAAGCACGGTGGGCAGGATGAGCGGCAGCGCATAGGTGAGCAGGATCCGGATCACGGCTCGCCCATCAGCTCGCACAGATTCATCAGCATGCCGGCCGTGGCGCCCCAGATGAAATAGCCGCCGAACGGCACCGCCCGGAAGGTCCGCGCGATCCCGCCCGCCACGATTTGGTGGAGCACATAGTTCGCGGGATCGAGCACGTGGGCGAGCGGCACCTCGAAGGCCTCCGCCACCTCCACCGGATCGAGCCTGATCGCGATCGGCGGCCGGATGACGCCGACCAGCGGCTGGACGCGGAAACCGGTGCGCGTCTCGTAGGGATCGAGATGGCCGATGATCTCGACCGCGGCGCCGGAGAGGCCGAGCTCCTCCTCGAGTTCGCGCAGCGCCGCCTGTTCCGGCGAGCGGTCGTGGGCTTCGAGCCTGCCCCCGGGAAAGCAGATTTCGCCGGCGTGATCGGCCAGGCTCATGGAGCGGCGCTCGAACAGCAGCGTCGCCCCGCCCGCATGGGCGATGATGGGCAGCAGCACGGCGGCGGGCACGAGCGG
>JBAVNO010000087.1:0-7229 GCA_049691095.1 Alphaproteobacteria bacterium
CGGATCGCGCTCACCGAGATGCGCATGCGCACCGGCTCGCCCAGCGTCTCCGACATCAGCGAGACGTTCTGAAGGTTGGGCAGGAAGCGGCGGCGGGTCTTGTTGTTGGCGTGGCTGACATTGTTGCCGACCAGCACCCGCTTTCCCGTGACGGCGCAACGTCGCGACATGGCTAGGTCCTTATGCGGTCTTGGTTTTTTGAACCCCGTCACGGGGCTCCGAAGGGGGCGTTTTTACGGGCAGACGGGCCGCCCCGTCAAGCTCAAAGGCGCGCCTTGCGGCCGCGAAAGGCCTCGATCAGCCGCTGTGCGGCCTCGGTGGGCGTGGCCTGGCCCCTGGCCACGGCCGCCTCGAGCGGCCCGATCATGGCCTTGACCCCGGGCGCGGAGCGAAGCGCCACGGCCAGGGTCTCGTGGACCTCGCTCCACATCCAGCTCTGGGCTTGGCGGGCGCGGCGTTCCGCGATCTCCCCGCTCGCCCCCAGCTTGGCGCGGTAGGCTTCGATGGTCTTCCACACCTCGGGGATGCCCTCGCCGGTCAGGGCCGAGCATTTGAGGACCTGGGGCTCCCAATTGGGCGAGGCCGGCCGCAGCAGCCGCAGCGCCCCCTGGTAATCGCCGGCCGTGCGCTTGGCGGCCGCCTTCAGGTCGCCGTCGGACTTGTTGACCAGAAGAAGGTCGGCGATCTCCATGATTCCCTTCTTGATGCCCTGAAGCTCGTCGCCGCCGCCCGGCTGCAGCAGCAGCACGAACATGTCGGTCATGTCGGCGACCGCCGTCTCCGACTGCCCCACCCCCACCGTCTCCACCAGGACCACGTCGAAGCCGGCCGCTTCGCACACCAGCAGCGCCTCGCGGGTGCGCCGCGCCACGCCGCCCAGCGTCCCGCCCGACGGCGAGGGCCGGATGAAGGCCTCGTGCGAGGCGGCCAGCTCGGCCATCCGCGTCTTGTCGCCCAGGATGGAGCCGCCGCCGCGCCGCGACGACGGGTCGATGGCGAGCACGGCCACCCGGTGGCCCTGGGCGATGACGTGAAGGCCGAACGCCTCGATGAAGGTGGACTTGCCCACGCCCGGCACGCCCGAGATGCCGATCCGCACCGAGTGCCCGGTTTCCGGCAGCAGGCGGTGGACCAGGGCCTCGGCCTTTTCCCGGTGCTCGGGCTTGGTCGATTCGACGAGCGTGATGGCGCGGGCCAGCGCGCGGCGCTCGCCGCGCAGCACCTTTTCCGCCAGCTCGATGGTTTCGGCGTCGGCGGTGGGCGCGCCTTCCTTGCCTGCGGTCTTGCGCGGCGTCATCG
Organism: Alphaproteobacteria bacterium; assembly: GCA_049691095.1. GTDB lineage: Bacteria > Pseudomonadota > Alphaproteobacteria > DATDPM01 > DATDPM01 > JBAVNO01. The sequence goes on from JBAVNO010000087.1 coordinate 1,300, forward strand.
CGGGGAGCGATCCGTCACGCCGGGCCGGCCGCGCCTGCGCCTATTCATCCTTGCGGCCGCCCATGCCGAGCTTCTTGTGGATGCCGCGGGCGAGCGCGGCACGCTGCTCGGGCGTCAAATTCTCGAGCAGCGCCTGCTTTTGCGTGCGGATGGCCATCGCCTGTTTGATGAGCTCCTCGCGCGAGGCCGGTTTCGCCGCCGGTGCGCCCGCAGGCGCCGGCTTGCCTTTGGCTGCAGCAGCGGGCGGCGCGGCGGCGGGCTTCGAAGCGCCCTTCGCGGCAGCATTAGGAGCGGCCTTCGACGCGGCCTTTGAAGTGGCCTTTGAAGACGGGCGTGCGCCGGCGCCTCCCTTGGGCTTCGCCTTGTCCTGCCTCTTGCGGCCGGAAGAAAACGGCCAGAATTTTACCATCGCACCCGTCCCGATCTGCAACCGGTCCACATCTTAATCGCTCGCGCGGTTCCGCGCCATGCGTCGGGTCCGGCGCGGCGAATGCGGGAGGCCGGCACGGCGAATGCAGGAGTCCGGCGGCGCGCGCGGCGGCAACGGCCCTACACCGGTTCGGCCTCGGCCCGCTCCAACGCCTCCTGCAGCGCGCTGGCCTCCTGCTGCTTGGCCCACATGGCGGCATAGACGCCGCCCTTGGCCAGCAGCGCGCCGTGGGTTCCGCGCTCCACGATCTGTCCCTTTTCGAGGACGAGGATCTCGTCGGCGTCGACGACGGTGGAGAGCCGGTGCGCGATGACGAGCGTGGTGCGGTTGGCGGAGACCGTCTTGAGGGCGGCCTGAATCTCCTTCTCGGTGTGGGAGTCGAGCGCCGAGGTGGCTTCGTCGAAGAGCAGGATGCCGGGTTTTTTCAGGATGGTCCGGGCGATGGCCACGCGCTGCTTCTCGCCCCCGGACAATTTGAGCCCCCGCTCGCCCACCATCGCGCGGTAACCGTCGGGAAGGCCGATGATGAAGTCGTGGATCTGGGCCAGCTTCGCCGCTTCCTCCACCTCGGCCTCAGTCGCATCCGGCCGGCCGTAGGCGATGTTGTAATAGATGGTGTCGTTGAACAGCACCGTGTCCTGGGGAACGATGCCGATGCTGGCGCGCAGGCTCGCCTGCGTCACGTCGCGGATGTCCTGGCCGTCGATCACGATCCGCCCCGAATCGACGTCGTAGAAGCGGAACAGCAGCCGCGAGATCGTCGACTTGCCGGCGCCGCTCGGCCCCACGATGGCCACCTTGCGCCCGGGCGGAACCCAGAACGAGACGCCGCGAAGGATCATGCGCCGCGGGTCGTAGCCGAACTCCACGTCCTCGAACTTCACTTCCGCCCGCTTCAGCACCAGCGGCCGGGCGCCCGGACTGTCCTTGATCTCGGTCTCGACGGACAGGAGCTTGAACATGGCCTCGGTGTCGATCAGCGATTGCTTGATCTCGCGGTAGACGAAGCCGAGGAAGTTGAGCGGCAGGTAGAGCTGCACCAGGTACGCGTTCACCAGCACGAAGTCGCCCATCGTCATCCGCCCGGCGATCACGCCTTGGGCGGCGAGCACCATGACGGCGCTGAGCCCGGCGGCGATGATGGCGCCCTGCCCGACGTTGAGGAGCGAGAGGCTCGTCTTGCTGCGCACCGCGGCGCGCTCGTAACGCTGGAGCGAGGAATCGAAACGCCGCGCCTCGTGATCCTCGTTGCCGAAATATTTGACGGTTTCGTAGTTGAGCAGGCTGTCGATGGCCTTGGTGTTGGCCTCGCTGTCGGTCTGGTTCATCTCGCGGCGGTATTTGAGCCGCCATTCCGTGATCGCCAGCGTGAACCAGATGTAGGCCGCGATGGTGACGAAGGTGGTGGCCGAGAACCGGAAATCGTAGAGCCACCACAAGATCCCGCACACCAGCACGATCTCGACCAGGGTGGGCAGGATGTTGAACAGCATGAAGCTGAGCAGGAATTCGATGCCCTTGTTTCCGCGCTCGATGGCGCGGCTCAGGCCTCCGGTCTGGCGGTCGAGATGGAAGCGGAGCGCCAGACGATGCAGGTGGCGGAACGTCTCCAGCGCGATGGTGCGAATCGCCCGCTGCCCCACCTTGGCGAAGATCCCGTCGCGCAGCTCGCTGAACGCGAGCGCCAGGACGCGCATCAGGCCATAGGCGAAAAGAATCCCGAGCGGCAGGACGAGGGCCGCCTGCGCCTTGCCGGACAGGGCGTCCACCGCGAGCTTGTAAAGCATGGGGACATAGACGTTCACGACCTTGGCCGCCACCAGGCACGAGACCGCCACCACCACGCGGACGCGCAGCTCGGTCTCGCCCTTCGGCCACAGATAGGGCGCCAGTGTCGCGAAGGTCCGGAAATCGGCGTTCGCCGCCGTGCTTCCGAAACCGTCCTGCCGCTTGCGTCTCACCGGCTCAAGCCCGGCCGCGTCCCGGCCCGCGCGGGGTCGGGTCCGGACGCGGCGCTTGTCGTGCCATGGCGGTCATGCCTGTCCTTTCTTTGGGCCGTCCCCGCCCGCGCGCGGCGCGACGCCTTCCTGCCCGCCCCCAGCGCCGTCCTCGCCCGCGCCGGCTTCCCGCGCCTTGAGCGCGCCGAGCGCACGCTCGAGACGGTCGAGGTCGCGGATATGGAGATCGCGCTGCGGGAACGGGATCTGGATTCCGGCCTCGCGGAACGCCTTGTCGATGGCGAAGCGGATTTCGCTGGAGACGGTCCAATAGGGCATGATGTCGTCGAGGTGAATGCGAAGCTCGAACTCGAGCGCGCTGTCCCCGAAATTGCGGAAGATCACCTGGGGCCGCGGCCATTTCGCCACCTTGGGATGGCTCGCCGCGCATTTGAGCAGCACCTCGCGCACCTTCTCGGTCTCGCTGCCGTAGGCGACGCCGACCGGGATGTCGATGCGCCCCGCCCGGTCCTTGTGGGTCAGGTTGACGACCGCGGTGGAGAGAATCTCGGAATTCGGGATGATGACCGATGCGCGCTGCAGGGTCTCGATTTCGGTGGCGCGGACGCTGATCCTCTTCACGTAGCCTTCGTTCTGGCCGACGCGGACCCAGTCGCCGACCTTCACCGGCCGCTCGATCAGCAGGATGAGTCCGGACATGAAATTGCTGACGATCGCCTGCAGCCCGAAGCCGATGCCGACCGAAAGCGCGCCCGCCACCAGCGCCAGGCTCGTGAGATCGAGGCCGAGCGACGAGACCGCGGCCACCACGGCGATGATGAGGCCGATATAGCCCACCACCGCCTTGAGGGAATGGCGCACGCCGGCGTCGAGCCGCGTTTGCGGCAGGATTCGTTCCTCCAGCGCGCGCTGGAGCCAACGGGTCACCACCAGAATCCCGATGAACACCAGGAGGGCCACGAAGATGTCGCCGAGCGAGAAGGTCAGCCGCTCGATGTCGAGTCCGATGGCCGAGCTCTGCAGCCAGCCGGAAAGGTCGCGCCATGTCATGCCCCAGATGGGGAGCGCCGCCGCGATGCCGGCCGCCACCAGGACGAGATTGATGCCGAACAACGTCCAGAATTGCGCCACGCGCGCGCCGCGTTCGGACAGCGTGAGCGTGCGCCGCACCATCGGCGCCAGCCGCTCGTCGCCCGTCAGCATCTCCTCGACGACCTCGCGCAACAGCTCGCGGGCGAGCCACAGGCTGCCGATGAGCGCCCCCGTCCACACCACGTTCGAGGTGAGATAGGCCGAGAGCCGGTAATAGCCGAGCAGCGCGGCGATCGGGATCGTGACCGAGACCAGCGCCAGCGCCAAGCGCAGCAAGGGCCACGCGTGTTCGCGCATCTTCAGGAGCTCGGGGCGCGCCGGAGCGCCCTCTTCGACGGCCTCGCCTTCGCCCGGCGCCTCGGCGCGGCGCCACAGCCGCGGCCGCAGCAGGACCATGAGTCCGGCCGCGACCATGCTGTTGGTGACCAGGTTGAACACGACCCTGAGCTCGACGCCGATCTCCGCCTCGTCCACCGACTGGCGGAAGAAGATGATCACCGCCGCGACCGCGGCCAGCACCGTGATGGTGTGGCTGATGGCGCGCGCGTTCTCGGGGCTGAGCGGCGCAAGCTGCCAGGCCGGAGTGTCGGGAGCCAGCGCCGCGCGGGAAAGGCTCGTTACCATGATGAAGAACACGAGCGCCACGCAGGCGCCGGTGGCCACCGGCGCAAACGTTTCCGTGAACATTTCGAGGCTCACCAGCGTGACGTAGACGGCGGCGACCGCAAGCGCCGGCAGCATCCCGCGCGCCACCCCTTCGACCACCGCCGCAATCATGCGGCGCAGGTACGAGGGCTCCTCGATCCCTTCGGTGCGGCCCAAGCGGCGCACCAGCCATTTGCGGAGCGGCCAGCCGATGACCACGGCCAGCAGCAGCCCGGCCGCGAGGATGGCGAGCGAGTAGACGCCCTGGACGGCTACCGCTCCCGACGCCAGCCACTGCAGCGGCACCGTGGCGAGCGCGACGAACGTGGTGACGGCCTGGGGCACGGCGGCCGCCCACACCGAAGGCAGGAGCGGCGACGGCCCCCGGACCAGGAGATGTTCGGCGAGCTTCGCCCGGCGGGCGGTCAAGGAAACGCCCAGCAGGTCGCCAGCCTGGGTCGCCACCAGGTCGGCCTGTTTCATCCGGCCCTCGTAGAGGGCGAGCTGCGTCTTCAGCTCGTCGCGCTGCTTGGCCACCTCCGGGGATTCGGGCGGCTCCTCCTCCTTGGGCGGCTCGCCCAGGGACTGCAGCAGCTTGCGGGTGGTGTCGGCCTGGGCCTGGGCTTCGCGCCAGGCCGTCAACGCCTCGTCGCGGATGCGCTCGGCGGCGTCGCGAACGCCCTCGAAATCGGCGTCGCTGGCGCTCGGCCGGTCGAGCTGCCGGCGCGCACGCTCGAGATCATGGGTCCAGGAGGCGACCTGTTCCGCGAACGGCTTTTCCCCACCGGCCGATACCGCGGCGAAACCCGACCCCGCGCCGGCCATGAGCGCGACGAGAACAGCCGTGACGGCGAAACGACGGAACGAACGGACCAAGAAAAAATCCAGGGCTAGCCGGTTGCGCGGCCTTCGAGCCGGGCGAAGTTTAGCATAGGCACCAGGGCGCGCCAGCGTGGCGGCTGCGGCGGGCGGGCGGGAAGCGGGGCGGCGGGAAAGTCCCTACGCCGCCTGCCGGCGTTTTGCGATGAGGCCCAGGATCTCGGCCGCCGCCGCCGGGATGTTGGTGCCGGGGCCGTAGACGGCGGAAACACCCTTCTTCTTCAGGAACTCGTAGTCCTGGGGCGGGATGACGCCGCCGCACACGACGACGATGTCCTCGGCGCCCTGCTTCTTCAGCTCGTCGAGCAGCATCGGCACCAGGGTGCGGTGGCCCGCGGCCTGGCTCGAGACGCCGATCACGTGCACGTCGTTCTCGATGGCCTGGCGTGCCGCCTCGTCGGGGGTCTGGAACAGCGGGCCCACGTCGACGTCGAAGCCGATGTCGGCGAAGGCGGTGGCGATCACCTTGGCGCCGCGGTCGTGGCCGTCCTGGCCCATCTTGACGACCAGCATGCGGGGCCGCCGCCCTTCCTCGTCGGCGAAGTGCGCGACCTCGGCCTGGATGCGCTCGAATTCCCGGTCGCCGGCGAACGCCGCCCCGTACACGCCGGAGACGCTTTGGGTGACGGCGCGATAGCGCGTGAACACCTTCTCGAGCGCGAACGAGATCTCCCCCACGGTGGCGCGTTCCCGCGTCGCCACGATGGAAAGCGCCAGCAGGTTGCCGGTGCCGCTCTTGGCCGCCTCGGTCAGCGCGTCGAGCGCGGCCTTGCATTTGGCCTCGTTGCGGGCGGCGCGGATCGACTTCAGGCGCGCGACCTGGGACTCGCGCACCTTGGTGTTGTCGATCACCAGGATGTCCACGTGCTCGGGCTTTTCGGGCTGGTACTTGTTGACGCCGACCACGGTTTCCTCGCTGCGGTCGA
>JBAVNO010000088.1:0-7209 GCA_049691095.1 Alphaproteobacteria bacterium
TGCTGGAAACCGGCGGCGGCGTGGCGAAGGCGCTGCCGCAGCTCGGCCCCGAGCCCTTCTACGTCATCAACGGCGACGTGCTGTGGCTCGACGGCGCGCGCGACACCCTGGTGCGTCTGGCCGAGACGTGGCGCGACGGCGACATGGACGCGCTGTTGCTGCTGCGCGCCGTGGTGCGGGCCGGGGACTATCGCGGACCCGGCGATTTCTTCCTCGATCAGATGGGACGGGTGCGCCGGCGCCAGCCGCGCCAGGTCGCCCCGTTCGTCTTCACCGGGCTCCAGATCCTCCATCCGCGCCTTTTTTCCGGCGATCTGCCCCGGCGCTTCTCCCTCAACCTTCTCTACGACCGGGCCGAGGCGGCGGGCCGGCTGTTCGGCCTCGTCCATGAGGGCGAATGGTTCCACATCGGCACCCCCGAAAGCCTCACGCGCGTCGAGGCTTGGTTCAGCCCGAACCGGGCCGGGCCCGCCTCGGGATGACCGGCCGCCCCAACGTCTTCACCATCGCGCCCGGCGTTCCCTTCGTCGATGCGCTGGCGGCAGGGGTGATGGCGGGGGCGCTGGGAATAAGGGCCGAGGACGGGGGCGAGCTTTCCCGCGTCACCATCCTCCTGCCCACCCGCCGCGCCGCCCGCGCCCTGATCGAGGCGTTCCTGCGCCAAAGCGGCGGCCGGCCCATGATTCTGCCGCGCATCGCTCCCATCGGCGAGGTGGACGAGGACCGGCTCGAACCCCTGGACGGGTCGGCGCCCATGGGCGGCCTAGCCGATGTTCCGCCCGCCGTCTCGCCCTTGCGCCGTCATCTGCTGCTCACCCGGCTCGTGGTCGCGTTCGCGCGCGCCTCGGGGCGCCCGTTCACCGAGGACCGGGCGGCGCGGCTCGCCCGCGAGCTGGCGCTGCTCTTGGATCAGGTGCAGACCGAACGGCTGTCGTTCGACGCGCTCAGCACATTGGTGCCCGAGGACTTCGCCAGGCACTGGGAGGTGACTCTCGACTTCCTCGACATCGTGACCCGGGCCTGGCCGCAGGTGCTGGCGGAAGAGGGCGCGATCGACCCGGCCGTGCGCCGCAATCTCCTGCTGGAAGCCCAGGCCCGGGCCTGGCTGGAGCGCCCGCCCGCGGCTCCGGTGATTGCCGCCGGCAGCACGGGAAGCGTGCCGGCGACGGCCGACCTGCTCTCCGCCATCGCCTCGCTTGCCGAGGGCGCCGTGGTGCTGCCCGGCCTCGACCGGACGCTGGACGATGCGGCCTGGGACAAGCTCGACGAAACCCATCCTCAATACACCATGGCCCGGCTGCTGGCGCGCCTCGGGGTCGCGCGGTCCGAGGTTCGCCCCTGGGACGCGCCGGGCGTTCGTGGCGCCTCGCCGCTTCGCGCCGCCTTCGTGTCCGAAGCGCTGCGCCCGGCCGATACCACCGATGCGTGGTCCGGCGCCGCGCCGCCGGCGCCCGAGGCGCTGGCCGGGTTGTGCCGGATCGACTGCCCGAGCCCGCGGGAAGAGGCGGGCGCGATCGCGCTTCTGATGCGCGAGGCGTTGGAGACCGAGGGCAAGCGCGCCGCGCTCGTCACCTTCGATCGGGAGCTCGCCCGGCGCGTCGCCGCCGAGCTCGGCCGTTTCGGCATCGACATCGACGATTCCGCGGGGACCGAGCTCGCGCTCTCACCCTGCGGCACGTTCCTGCGCGCGACCGCGGCGATGGTGGCGGAGAAATGGGCGCCGGTTGCGCTTCTCTCCGCCCTCAAGCACCCGCTGGCGGCGGGCGGCGAGAGTGCGGGCGGCTTCCGCGCCAAGGTCAGGCTGCTCGAAAGGCTGGTGCTTCGCGGCCCCCGGCCCGCCGAAGGGCTGAAGGGGCTGATCGAGGCGCTGAAGCAATCGGCCGCGGACAAGGCCGAGAAACGCGCGCTGTCTTCCTGGCTTCGTGCGTTGGGGAAAAAGGCGCAGCCCTTGTCGCGGGCGATGGGCCGAAAGCGCGTGGCGCTCGTCGACCTGGCGGCCGCTCACCTCGCCTTCGCCGAGGCGCTGGCTGAGGACGAGGGCGGCTGCGGGGCGAAACGGCTGTGGGCGGAAACCGCGGGCGAAACCGCGGCCGTGTTCTTCTCCGATCTCATGACCGCCGCCCGCGATCTGCCGCCCATCGCGCCTTCCGCCTACGGCGCGTTCCTCGATGCGATGATGGAAGGCCAGGTGGTGCGGCCTCCTTTCGGCCGCCACCCGCGGCTTTTCATCTGGGGGCCGTTGGAGGCGCGCCTTCAGCACGTCGAGCGGATCATCCTCGGCGGCCTCAACGAGGGGACGTGGCCGCCCAAGGCCCATGGCGATGCATGGATGAGCCGCCCCATGCGCCGGCGCTTCGGCCTGCCGTTGCCCGAGCGGCGGATCGGTCTGTCGGCGCACGATTTCGCGCAACTGGTCGCGGCCGGCGAGGTTTTCCTCACCCGCTCGACGCGGGTCGAGGGCACGCCGACGGTGGCCTCGCGCTGGCTGCTCCGCCTCGACAACCTGTTGCCCGAGGGGGCGAAGATTCGCCGCGGCGAGGAATATCTCGCCTGGTTGGCGGCGCTCGACAGGCCGGAGAAGGTCGCCGCCCCGCCGCCGCCCTCGCCGCGCCCGCCGGTTGCGGCGCGTCCGCGCCGCCTCAGCGTGACCGAAATCGAAACCCTGATCCGCGATCCCTACGCGATCTACGCCAAGCACGTGCTGGGACTGCGGCCGTTGCTTCCGCTCGATTCCGATCCCGGTGCGGCCGAGCGCGGCAGCTTCATCCACGACGCGCTCGATAAATTCGTGCGCAGCCATCCCGAGCACCTGCCCGCCGATTCGCTCTCCAGGCTCGAGGAGTTTGGCCGCGAGGCATTCGGGGACGCGCTTGCCTATCCGGGCGTGCGCGCCTTCTGGTGGCCCCGGTTCCTGCGCGCCGCGGATTGGTTCCTCACGTTCGAACGGGCGCGCCGCGGCCGCGGAGTCCGGGTGCTCGCAACCGAAGTTAGGGGGCGGCTCTCGATCCCGGCGCCCGGGGGCGAATTCGAACTGGTGGCCAAGGCCGACCGCATCGACCGCACGCACGCGGGGCTTTCCATCCTCGATTACAAGACCGGCGCCGCGCCGAGCGGGCGCGAGGTCACGGTCGGGCTTGCGCCGCAGCTCACGCTCGAGGCGGCGATGGCGCGCGCCGGCGCGTTTCCGGGCATACCGGCGGGCGAGGTGGCGGACCTTGCCTTCGTGAAGCTCACGGGTCGCGAGCCGCCGGGAGCGGAAGTCCCGGTCAAGGGCGACATCGCCGCCATGGCCGACTTGGCGTTGCGCGGGCTGACGCGCCTGATTGCGTCCTTCGACGAGGAGCAGACGCCCTACCGGTCCAGGCTGCGGCCCAAATTCCTGGCACGCGCCGCGGACTACGACCATCTCGCCCGGGTCAAGGAATGGTCCTCGGCCCTGGAGGACGGGACATGAGGCAAGAGGCGCGCAGCCGCGAGGAGATCCTGGTCAGCGCGCAGCGGGCCGCGACCGAGCCCAAAGCGTCGGTGTGGGTCACGGCCAATGCCGGCTCGGGCAAGACCCATGTGCTGGTCGACCGGGTCTGCCGCCTCATGCTGGCCGGCACGCCGGCGCAGCGGATTCTGTGCCTCACCTTCACCAGGGCGGCGGCGGCCGAGATGGCGAACCGGCTGTTCGAGCGCCTGGGCCAATGGACGACGCTTCCCCGCGCCAAACTCACGGAGGAACTCGAAAGGCTGCTGGGCCGCACGGTGGAAGAGGACGACGTGGGCGCGGCGCGGCGCCTGTTCGCGCGGGCGCTGGAGACTCCGGGCGGACTCAAGATCCAGACCATCCATGCGTTCTGCGAATCGCTTCTGGCCCGGTTCCCGCTCGAGGCCGACGTGCCGCCCCATTTCGAGCTGATGGACGAGCGCACCGCGTCCGAGCTTCTGGAGGCGGCCCGCGACCACGTGCTGGAGCATGCGCGAAACGGCGGCGATCCGGGGCTCGCGGACGCCCTGGAGCGGATGGTGGCCCAGGTGGACGACATCGGCTTTGGCGCACTGATGAATGAGATCGCGCAGAAGCGGGGGCGGTTCCGCCGCCTGCTGGAGCGCCATGGCGGTCCCGGCGGCGTGATCGCGGCGATCCGCGATCGTCTCGGCGTGCCCGAGAAAGCGAGGCCGGACTCCGTGATCGCGGAGGCGTGCGCACGCGGTTTCGACGAGGCCGGCCTGAAACGCGCCTGCGCGGCGCTTCTCCAAGGATCGGACAAGGACAAGGAACGGGCGGCGGATTTGCGTGCCTGGCTCGAGTCGCCCATTGCCGCGCGCGCCCGATCATTCCGCGAGTCGTACGCGCGCGTGTTCCTGACCAAGGAGGACGAGCCGCGCAAGGAATCCGGACTCATCACCAAGGCGGCGCAGAAGGCCGATGGGACGGCGCTGCCCGCGCTGCTGGCCGAACAGGCGCGCGTCCATGGCGTCGTGCAGATGTTAAAGAGCGTCGCGGTGGCGCAATCGAGCGCCGATCTCGTCCGCCTCGCCGCCGCCTTGCTTCGCGCCTATGACGAGCACAAGGCCCGGGCGGCGCGGCTCGACTACGACGATCTGATCGAGCGCACGCGCGATCTCCTGACCCGGGATCGCGCCGCCTGGGTGCTCTACAAGCTCGACGGCGGCATCGACCACATCCTGATCGACGAGGCCCAGGACACGAGCCCGGAGCAATGGGAAGTCGTGGCCGCCCTGGCCGAGGAGTTCTTCGCCGGGCTGGGCGGGCGCACCGATATCGAGGGGCCGCGCACGCTCTTCGTCGTCGGCGACGAAAAGCAGTCGATCTTCAGCTTCCAGGGCGCCGATCTCGCCGTCTTCGAGCGCATGGCGCGCTATTTCAAGGACAAGGTCACGGCCGCGGGCGAGACGTGGAAGCTCCTCGATCTGGTGATGTCGTTCCGCTCCACGCGTGCGGTCCTGGATGCGGTCGATCACGTGTTCGCGCGCGATCCGGCCCGCGACGGCGTGGTCGTGAGCGGCGGTGCGATCAAGCATTTCGCGAATCGCGAAGGGCAGGGGGGCGTGGTCGAAATCTGGCCGACGGTGACGCCGAGCGAAAGGCCCGAAACCTCCCCATGGGATGCGCCCCTCGACCAGCTCGCGGCCGACAGCCCCGAAACCCGCCTCGCCGACCGCATCGCATCGTGCATCGAAGGATGGCTTGGAGGCGGCGAGATGCTCGAGTCCGGCGGGCGGAAGGTGCGCCCCGGCGACATCATGATTCTCGTGCGCCGGCGCAACGCGTTCTTCGAGGAGATGGTGCGGTGCCTCAAGGCCCGCGGTGTGCCGGTGGCCGGCACCGACCGCATGACGCTCACCGAACAGCTCGCGGTCATGGATCTCGTGGCGCTGGGTCAATTCCTGCTGCTGCCCGAGGACAACCTGACGTTGGCCACCGTGCTCAAGAGCCCGTTGATCGGCTTCACCGAGGAGGAACTGTTCGATCTCGCCCACGGCCGCTCCGGCACGCTGTGGGCGGAACTCAAGGCCCGCGCCGGCGAACGCGCTGTTTTCGGCGCCGCCCACGCCGAGCTGTCGGCGCTTCTGGCGCGGGCGGATTTCGTGCCGCCGTTCGAATTCTACGCCTGGGTGCTCGGCGAGCGGGGCGGCCGCAAACGGCTGCTATCCCGCCTAGGGCCCGAGGCGGGCGATCCCATCGACGAGTTCCTGGCGCTGGCGCTCGCCTTCGGGCGAAGCCACACGCCCAGTCTGCAAGGATTCCTGCACTGGCTCGCCGCCGCGCCGACCCAAATCAAGCGCGACCTGGAGCAGGGCCGCGACGAGGTCCGCGTCATGACCGTGCACGGCGCCAAGGGACTCGAATCCGAGATCGTCTTTTTGCCCGACACCTGTGCGGTTCCCGAATCGCGCCAGGACGAACGGATCCTGTGGCCGGAGTCGGGCGCCGAGCGGCTGCCCCTGTGGCCGGCGGGCGGCGTCGACGCCGACGATGCGACCTGCGCCGCCGCGCGCATGGCCGAGCGCGGCATACGCATGGGCGAGTACCGCCGGCTCCTGTACGTGGCCATGACCCGCGCCCGCGACCGGCTCTACGTGTGCGGATGGGAAACGAAGAATGGCAAGGGCAAGGGCTGCTGGTACGACCTCATCAGCGATGCGCTCGGGCCCCATACGGAAGAGGTCGCGCTCGAGCCTTTGGGCACGGTGCGCCGCCTGGTGAGCAGGCAGAGCGCCGCGCCGGACGAGAAGAAACGGCGCGAGCCGCCGCTCGAGGCGGGCCGCATACCGGCCTGGGCGCTGACGAAGGCGCCGCTGGAACGCAAGGCCCTGCCCCTTGCGCCCTCGCGTCCGCGGGAAATCGAGCCCGCCGCCCTGTCCCCGCTGGCCAAGGCCGCGGAGGGACGGGAAGAGGCGCTGGCCCGCGGCCGGCTGGTGCACCTTCTGCTCGAGCTCCTGCCCGACCGGCCCCCGTCCGAGAGGATGGCGGCGGCACGCGCCTTCCTCGCCCGCCCCGTTCACGGCCTCGACCAGGCGGCCCAGGCCGAGATCGCGCGGGAGACTCTGGCGGTCCTGGAGGATCCCCGGTTCGGGCGCGTGTTCGCCGCCGGGTCCATGGCCGAGGTGGCGCTGGCCGGGCGCGTCAAGGACACCGTCATCGCCGGGCAGGTCGACCGCCTTCTGGTCTCGAAGGACGAGGTGCTGGTGGTCGATTACAAGACCAACCGTCCGCTGCCGGAAACTGACGACCAGGTCCCGGCCGCCTATCTGCGGCAGATGGCCGCATACCGGGCCTTGCTGGCGGGCGCCTACCCGGGCCGCGCCGTGTCCTGCGTGCTGCTATGGACGGTGGGGCCGCGGCTCATGGCGTTGCGGGATGATGTTCTCGATATGTACGCTCCTTGACGTGCCGCGCGGCGGAACCCTAATTTAACCCTGCGCCGGGACGCCCGCCCATCCGATGGCGCCGGGATTTCCGTCCGAAACTTCCAAGCCATCATGCAACAAGCGGGCACAAAGCGGGGATCGACATGACGATGACACATGTGACCGATCATACCTTCGAGCAACAGGTGTTGAAGGCCACCGGACCGGTCCTTGTCGACTTCTGGGCCGAATGGTGCGGGCCGTGCCTTCAGATCGCCCCCTTCCTCGAGGAGCTTGCGAAGGACATGGAAGGCAAGCTGACGGTGGCCAAGCTCAACATCGACAAGA
>JBAVNO010000089.1:0-1614 GCA_049691095.1 Alphaproteobacteria bacterium
GATGAGCAGGAAGGCGAGGCGCACCTGCGTGATGGGCACGCCCTCGACCCGCGCCAGGTCCGCGTGCACCGTGACCGACAGGAGCGGCCGCCAGATGAGGACGATGGCCGCCACGCCGAGACAGGCGGTGATCCAGATCAAGGCCACGTCGGATCGTGTCACCGCCAGGATGTCGCCGAAGAGGTAGCCGAGCAGGTCCACCCGCACGGTGGGCAGGAAGGAGATCGCCACCAGCCCCGCCCCCAGGAACCCGTGGGCGAGAATCCCGAGCAAGGTGTCGGTGGGAAGCCGGCCGTCGCTTTGCAGCGTCACCAGCAGCACGGCCACGGCCGCGGCCACGAAGGCCACGGCGGGGATCTGCGAAATGCCGAGCAGGAGGCCGAGCGCCACGCCGAACAGGGCGGAATGGGCGATCGCCTCGCCGAAGAAGGCCATGCGGCCCCAGACCACGAACGATCCGAGCGGCCCCGTCACCAGGGCGACGCCGAGCCCGGCCGCGAGCGCCCGCCACAGGAATTCATCCATGGCGGCGTCCCCCTTCGGGTGTTGCGTCCGGGCCCATCTCGGCCGTGTCCTCGTTTTTTTCCGCGGATGAAACGAGCGGCACCACCTCGCCGTGGTCGTCGTGCCGATGATCGTGGCCGTGGGTATAGACGGCGAACCGCGCCGCGGCCGCCGGGCCGAACAGGGCCTGATATTCCGGGTGCCGGCTCACGGCCTCGGGGTGGCCGGTGCAGCAGACGTGATGGTTGAGGCACACCACCCGGTCGGTGGCGCCCATGACCACGTGGAGATCGTGGGACACCATCAGCACGCCGCAACCGAGCCGCCGCCTCACCTTGTCGATGAGGGCGTAAAGGTCCGACTGGCCGGTGATGTCCACGCCTTGCACCGGTTCGTCCAGCACCAGCAGATGGGGATCGCGCAACAGCGCACGGGCCAGCAGAACGCGCCGCAATTCGCCGCCCGAAAGATCGGACATCTGCGACCCGGAAAGATGCGCGGCACCGACGTCGGCGAGCGCGGCCTTCAGACGCGCGGGCTCCACCCGCCCGCCCAGGCGCAGGAACCGCGCGGCCGTGAGCGGAAGCGTCTCGTCGATGGCGAGACTCTGGGGCATGTAGCCGACCCGAAGGCCGGGCTTGGCGACGACGGTCCCGGAATCGGGCCGTTGCAGGCCCAGGATGACGCGCACCAGGGTCGTCTTGCCCGCGCCGTTGGGCCCGATCAGGCTGACGATCTCGCCCGCGTCGACGGCAACCGACACGTCGGAGAGAATCACGTGGCCCCCGAAAGCAAGCCTGATGCCCTCGGCGGCGATCAGCGTGTCGTTGCTCATGGTCCGGTCCGCGCGGTGGAACGGGCGGTGCGGTCTTTCGCCGCGAAGGCGCGGCAGCTGGGACAGGTGCCCAGCACCTCGATCGTCTGCCGGTTGACTTGAAAGCCGAGCCTCCGGGCACGGCTTGCGACCGCACGGCCGATGCGCCCATCGTTCAATTCGGCCGCCGCGCCGCAGGCGGAGCAGATCAGGAACTGCCCGCCGTGCGCGCTTCCCGGCCGCACACACCCCACGAAGGCGTTCAAGGATTCGATCCGGTGCACGAGCCCGTGGGC
>JBAVNO010000090.1:0-11431 GCA_049691095.1 Alphaproteobacteria bacterium
GGGCGCCGGCCAGGGCGTGATAGGCGCGGGCGGCGGCGATCTCACCCCGCTGTCTCGCTTCGTCCGCCTGGGTCCTGGCGGCGTCGGCTGCGACGTGGGCGCGCACGGCGGCGCGGCACGACAGGAAAAGCGGCAACGCCGCGAGCCCCTCGAAGTCCGGGGCCGAAGCGCCGGCCTGCGCCAGGTAGCGGTTCAGCACCAGGTTCGCGAGGCCCCGCTCCAGGCGATGCTCCAGGTCCATGAGCAGGAAGGCGAGGTCGTAGAGCACGTCGACGCAGGCGATCGCGTCCGAGAACTCGATGGCATCGAACAGCAGCGGCCGGCCCTTGAACAGGCAGATGTTGCGCAGGTGAAGATCGCCGTGGCAGCGCCGCACATAGCCGTGCTCCCGGCGCGCCTCCAGCAGCGGACCGGCCCGCTCCAGCGCCGCGTCCGAGGCATTGACGAGGCGCGCGGTCGCGTCCCTATCGAACACGGCCGCGCCGTGGCGCGCAAACGCCTCGCGATTCTGCGCCAGCACCATGCCGAGACCCGCCTTGCCGCCGAACGCCGGCGTGCGCTCGGCCGCCCGGTGGAAGCGGGCGATGGCGTCGGCAAGCTCGGTCATCAGCGGCTCGGTCAGCGCCTTGCGCTCGGCCAGCCGGTCGAACAACCCGTCCTGGCCGAAGCGCTTCATGACCACGACATAATCGACGGGCTCGCCCGAGCCGCCGAGCTCGAGCCCGCCCTGTGCGCCGCGGGTCACGGCGCGCGCGGCTTCGTAGATCTCGGGCGCGGTGCGCCGGTTGACCGTGACTTCGGCCTCGCAGGCCAGCCTACGGCTCTCGAGGGTCCTGAAGTCGAGATAAGGGAACGCGACCGCGCGTTTCAGCTTGTAGGCGTGCTCGCCCGCCAGGAACACGGCCGAGATATGGGTGTCGATGCGCTCGACGGGGCCCGTCACGCCGTAGGTTTCGGGCCGCGACAGGAAGGCGATGACGTCGTCCTGCGAGCGGCCGGTCATCTAATCCCCCAGGGTGCCGAAGCCGCGCCCGTCGTCGCGAAGCCAGACGTAGATGGCGGGGATCACCAGGACCGTGAGCACGGTGGACGACAGCAGGCCGAACAGGAGCGAGATCGCCAGGCCCTGGAAGATCGGGTCGAGCAGGATGAAGGCGGCGCCGATCATGGCCGTGGCGGCGGTGAGGAAGATGGGACGGAACCGGATCGCACCCGCCTCGAGCAAGCATTGGCGCAGCGGCGCGCCGGTCTTCTGGCGCGTGCGGATGAAATCGACCAGCAGAATCGAGTTGCGGACGATGATGCCGGCGAGCGCGATGAACCCGATCATCGACGTGGCCGTGAAGTGCGCGGAGAACAGCCAGTGTCCCAGCACGATGCCGAGCAGCGTCAGCGGCACCGGAACCATGATCACGACCGGCAGCCGGAAGTTGCCGAACTGCGCGACGAGAAGGAGATAGATGGCGAGCAGCGCGACCAAAAACGCCGCGCCCATGTCGCGGAAGGTCACGTAGGTCACCTCCCATTCGCCGTCCCACAACAGCGTGGCGTGGGATTCGTCGGCGGGCTGCCCATGATATTTCACCACCGGCGGGCCGGCCTGATTTCCGCTCGCCGGGCCCCAATCCTGCCCGCCCAGCGCCTTTTCCACCGCGAACATGCCATAGATCGGCGCCTCGAACCGCCCCGCGAGGTCGGCCGTGACCATCTCGATGTCGCGGCCGTCGCGGCGGAACAACGGGTACGACGCCTGCTCGCGGGTGACCTGCACCACGTCGCCCAGTTCGACCACGCCCGACTTGGCCTTCACCGGCGTAGCCAGCAGGCGCTCGCTCAGGTAGAGCGCGTCCTTGGGCAGGCGCACGGCGATTTCGATCGGGTACGCGCCGTGGCCGCGGTGGGAATAGCCGACGCCGACCCCGCCCAGGAGCTGGCTGATGGTGTCGTAGACGTCCTCTTCCTCGACGCCGTGGAACTCCAGGTTCTCCTGGTCGATCGCGAATCGCAGCCGCTCCGCCGGGCGCCCCGCCGAATCGTCCACATCGACGATGAAATCCACCGCCTCGAAGGCCTGGCGCACGCGGGCCGCCGCCGCGCGGCGCGACGGCGCGTCGGGTCCGTAGATTTCCGCCAGCAGCGTGGACAGCACCGGCGGGCCCGGGGGCACCTCCACGACCTTGATCGCCGTGCCGTCGGGCGCCGGCAGACCGGCCAGAAGATTGCGGGCCTCGATGGCGATGGCGTGGCTGGGGCGCGAGCGCTCGTCCTTGGCCAGAAGATTGACCTGGAGATCGCCGAGCTCGGGACTGTTACGAAGGTAATAGTGGCGGACCAGGCCGTTGAAGTTGAACGGGGCCGATGTTCCCGCGTAGGCCTGGATGGAGGTGATTTCGGGAATGGCCGCGAGGCGGTCGGCGGCCGCCGTCAACACGCGCTCGGTCGATTCGAGCGCGCTCCCTTCGGGCAGGTCGACGACGACCTGGAATTCCGACTTGTTGTCGAAGGGGAGAAGCTTGACGGTGACGTCCTTGGTCGCGAACAGGACCATCGCGGCAAGGGTGGCGGCGACCACCCCGAGCAGGAACAGACGCGCCCGTCGCCGCCCGGTCAAGAGCGGCCGGGCGACCCGGAGATAAAGCCGGCCCATGCCGTGGGCCTCCGCGCCGCCCGAGGCCTCGTGCCCCTGGCCGGATGGGTGGCCGAATGGACGGCCGAAGCGGCGCAGCCGCATCAAGAGCCACGGGGTCACGATGACGGCGACGAACAGCGAGAACAGCATCGCGGCCGAGGCGTTGGCCGGGATCGGGCTCATATACGGGCCCATCAGTCCCGAGACGAACATCATCGGCAGAAGCGCGGCGATGATGGTGAGCGTGGCGACGATGGTGGGATTGCCGACCTCGTCCACGGCCCGGATGGCGACCTCGGCGGGGTCGCCCTTGGGATCGCTCGTCCAATGACGCACCGTGTTCTCGACCACCACGATGGCGTCGTCGACCAGGATGCCGATCGAGAAGATGAGGGCGAACAGGCTGACCCTGTTGATGGTGTAGCCCATCAGCCACGAGGCGAAGAAGGTGAGCAGGATGGTCTCGGGGATGACCACCAGGATGACCGCGCCCTCGCGCCAGCCGATGAAAAGGACCACCACCGCCACGATGGTGACGGTCGCCATCAGCAGATGGAACAACAGCTCGTCGGCCTTGTCCTTGGCGGTCTTGCCGTAATCGCGCGTGACCGCGATGTCGATGTCGTCGGGGACGATCCTGCCGCGCACCATATCGAGGCGCTTGATGACGTCGTCGGCGATGGTCACCGCGTTGGCGCCCTTGCGCTTGGCGAGCGCGATGCTGACGGCCGGGCGCGAAGACAAACCTGCGCCGGGCTTGCCGCCGCCCGTGCGTGTCTCGGCAGGGGGCTCCGGGCGGGTCAGAGTCCAGGCGCGGCTCTCGAGCGGCTTGCCGCCGACGATGACGGTGGCGACGTCCTTGACGTAGACCGGCCTTCCGTCGCGGGTCGTGATCAACAGCAGGCCGATATCGGGAACGCCGGTCAGCGTCTGGCCCGCCAGCACCTGAACCGCGCGGTCGTTCTCGCGGATCGTGCCGGCCTCGAACGACCGGTTCGCGTTCTCGACCTTGGAGACGAGCTCGTTCAGCGTCACGCCGTAGAGCGACAGCCGTTCGGGGTCGGGCTCGACGCGGATCTGATTGGGCCGCCCGCCCACGATGTAGCTCAAGCCGACGTTGTCCACCTTCACGAGCTCGTGCTGCAGCTTCAACGCCAGCTCGCCCAAGGCGTAGTCGTTCCATCGCTCCGCCGCCGGGCCTTTGGGCGACAGGGTCAGGACCACGATGGCGACGTCGTTGATGCCGCGCCCGACGATGAGCGGTTCGGGAATGCCGATGGGGATGCGATCGATGTTGGCGCGGATCTTCTCGTGGACGCGGAGAACGGCGTCGTCCTCGTCGGTGCCGACGAAAAACCGCGCCGTCACCACCACGTGATCGTCCATCGTCTGTGAGTAGACGTGCTCGACCGCGTTGATCCCCTTGATGATGTCCTCGAGAGGCTTGGTGACCAGCTCGGCGGCGTCTTCCGCCTTCAAGCCGTTGGCGGTGACGTGGATGTCCACCATCGGCACGCGGATCTGCGGCTCTTCCTCGCGGGGAAGCACGGCCAGTGCGACCGCGCCCAGGATGAACGAGGCGAGCACGATCAGCGGCGTCAGGGGCGAGGCGATGAACGCGCGGGTGACGCGCCCGCAAATGCCGAGCTTCATGGCTTGACCAGGACGTCGCCCGGCTTGAGGCCGGACAGCACCTGGATGCCGCCCTCGGCGGGAAGCCCGGTCTGCACGACGACGTCGCCGCCGTCCCTGAGGCGCGCGTAGGTGAGGCCGAAACGGCGCGACAGGAACGACTCGGGCACCACGATGGCCTGGCGCTTTCCGGTTTCGACGTAGACCCGCACCCGCTCGCCGACGAAGAAGTCGCCGAGCCCCGCCACCGCGACGTCGGCGACGACGCGGCCCTCCTGCATCTCCGGATAGACCTGGCGGATCGTCCCCTCGCCCAGGGTCTCCGTGCCGGGCCCCAGGCCCCGGGCGCCGACCTGTACGCCGTCGCCCTCCTTGATGAAGCGGGCGTGCCGCTCGGGCAGATGGAGGCGCAGGACGTACCGGTCCACCGCGATGGTCGCGATCACGTCGCCGGGGAGGACCACGCTGCGTTCGGTGACGTGTACCTTCAGCACCCGTCCCGATTCGGGCGCCAGCACCGCCCCTTCCGCCTGCTCTTGAGCAATCACCGAGCGCTCGGCCGTGACCGCCGCGATGTTGGCCACCACCACGTCGAGCTGGGCGCGGGCGGCGTCCACGCGGGCCTGGGTCGCGGTTTCCTTGCGCCGCAGCTCCGCCGCGCGGTCGAATTCGAGTTGCGCCAGCTTGCGCTCGGCCTTGAGCGATTCGATCTTGGCGTCCACGGTCGCGAGCCTGGGGCCCAATTTGGGATCGCGGACCACGGCGATCTGCTCGCCGGCCGCGACCTTGCTGCCTTCGTCCACGGTCAAATTGTCGACCGTGCCCTGAATCCGGGCCCGGGCCTGCGTCACATCGACGCTCTCGACCGTCGCGAACACGGCCTTGCGGTCGGCGATCTCATGGGCCGCGACCGTCCATTCCGAGGCTCCGGCCGCGGGTTGCCCTCCCGGCGGCGGCCCGGCCGCGGGTTGATCGGCCGGGGCCGGCTCGGCCGCGGCCGAAGCCGCAACGGCCAGGAATGCCACGCAGAATACGATCAAGGTGCGCTGGCGGGAATGCATCGCGACGCCGATTGAGTTACGGTAAGCCCCGGTAAGGCCGCTGCGTTCGCCCCTTCCCTCCACAACGCCGGCGGGGCGGGGCGTCTTGAACCGTGCGCCCCTCGTCCCCTATATATTAGCGAATACTAAACTACAAGGACGGAAGCAACAGATCCTCATGCAGGAGAGACCGCGGGGCGGTATCGAAACACCGCCGCATCCTTCGGCTCTATCCTGCTGCGGCAACTATAGCGGAGAAAAGGGATGTCTATCGACCGAATCGTGATGGCCTTCGCGGGCTCAGTCGTCCTGCTCAGTCTCGCCTTGTCCCAAATCCATCATCCGGCGTGGCTGTGGCTGACCGCCTTCGTCGGCGCCAACCTGCTGCAGTCGGCGTTCACGCGCGTGTGCCCCCTGGCCTGGCTGTTGAAGAAGGCCGGGGCGAAGCCCGGCGAGGCGTTCAGCTAGGGCGCAGCGGCACGACCCGCGGCGCGACCCGTCACGTCCGCCCGGCCGTGCGGCCGGCCGCCTCGCCGGGCTCCTGGTGGATGATCACCTCGGCGTCGTGGAAAGCGGCACGGATCTTGTTCTCCACCTGATGGGCGATGTCGTGCGCCCGGCGCAGACTGATCTCGTCATCGAATACGACACAAAGCTGGATGAACTGGCGCGGGCCCGAGGTGCGGGTCTTGAGCTCGCGCATCGCCCTGACCTCGGGATGCCCCATGACGATGCCGCGGATCCGCTCCCGGTCTTCGTCCGGCAGCTCGCGATCCATCAGGATGTTCACGGACTGGCCGGCGATCATCCAGGCGCTATAGACGATGTAGGCGGCGATCCCGGCGCCGAAGAGGGGGTCGGCGAGCGTCCAGCCCAGATTGGCGCTGAGCACGATCGCGGCGATCACGCTGCCGTTCACCAGCACGTCGCTCACATAATGCAGCGAATCGGCCGAGATTGCGACCGAGCGCGTCCGCCGCACCACGTATCTTTGAAACGTTACCAGGGTGACGGTCGCGAGGATGGAAAAGACCATCACGGCGATGCCGACCGCGCCGTTGCCGACCGGGCGCGGCTCGATCAGACGCTCCGCCACCTGGAACACCAGGAACATGCCCGATCCGGCGATGAAGGCGGCCTGGCCGAGACCGGCCAGCGGCTCGGCCTTGCCGTGGCCGAAACGATGCTCGGCATCGGCGGGCTGCAACGCGTGACTCACCGCCAGCAGGTTGATGAGCGACGCCACGGCGTCGAGCATCGAATCGACCAGCGTGGAGAGCACGCTCACCGACTGGGTGGCCGCCCACGCGCCGGTCTTCACGGCGATCAAGAGGCCCGCCGTTCCCACCGCCGCGTAGGTGGCAAGACGCATCAGCCGCGCCTGCTCGCGGCCCGTCGGATCGGAAACGGTGGCGGACTTGCTCATGGCCCCCATGGCCCCTGTATGAGACGTGCAGCTCCGATCGGGAACACGGCAACGCTGGCCATGTCGCCTAGACGCCTAGCTCACGGAAACAGCCGCTCGACGCTCCAGCCCGTCGGTCCCGCCCGATAGACGATTCGCTCGTGCAGCCGAAACGGCCGCCGATGCCAGAACTCGATCGCCGCCGGCACCAGGCGGAAGCCCGACCAAAAGGGCGGGCGCGGGATCGGCCCCAGCAGGAACTTCGCCGCGTACCGCGCCACCGATTTCTCCAGCTCCAGCACGCCCGACAATGGCCGTGACTGTTTCGAGGCCCACGCGCCGAGTTGGCTCGTGCGCTCGCGGGTGGCGAAATAGGCGTCGGCTTCCTCGGCCGACACCGGCTCCACGCGCCCTTCCACGCGCACCTGATAGCCGGACTTGTCCCAGAAAAAGCACATCGCCGCGCGGGGATCGGCGCGCAGCGCGCTGCCCTTCCGGCTTTCCAGATTCGTGAAAAACACGAATCCGCTCGGGCTCACGTCCTTGAGAAGCACCATGCGAACCGACGGTCGGCCGTCGGGATCGATGGTTGCCAGCGCCACCGCCGAGGCGTCCCCGGTCTCCGTCTCCGTCGCTTCGGTAAACCATTTCTTAAAGAGTTCGATGGGATCGTCTGCGGTTGCCGCACTGTCACGCTTGGTCATTCGTCTTTGCGACCCTTGTGTTTGGCCGGCCAACAAACATCGCTTCGTCCTGCACAGTCGTTTGCAAAGAAAAGGGTGTCAAGTGCGGCGGTCGTTGTCTTCCAATCGGCCGTGTTTTTGCCATAATATTTTCTAATAAATACCGGTGGCGGATTGTCTTGAATCCTTCCCGCTGGGCGTATATGTCAAATTCATTCGCAACCGAGGTAGTTTGAACCCATGAAAATTCTCAAGATCGCTCCGGTGGTCATTATGGCTGTCGCCCTTGCCGCCTGCACCCCCGGTCGGGAAAAAGAGCAGATCGGCGCCGTCACCGGCGCAGGGCTGGGCGCGCTTGCCGGTTCGCAGATCGGATCGGGCAGCGGAAGGCTCGCCGCGGTCGCCATCGGCACGCTTCTTGGCGCCTGGGGCGGCAGCGAGGTCGG
Source organism: Alphaproteobacteria bacterium (assembly GCA_049691095.1). GTDB lineage: Bacteria > Pseudomonadota > Alphaproteobacteria > DATDPM01 > DATDPM01 > JBAVNO01. The sequence continues at coordinate 7,836 of JBAVNO010000090.1, forward strand.
CCGCCAGCTCGATGAGCGCGACCGCCTGCTCGCAAGCCAGGCGTACGAACAGGCGAATGCCGCGCCGGTCGGCCAGACGATCACGTGGAACAACCCGCAGTCCGGCCATTCGGGCACGGTGACCCCGACGCGCGACGGCACCAACACCCAGACCGGCGCCTATTGCCGCGAGTACCAGCAGACGGTCACCGTCGGCGGCAAGTCCCAGGAGGCCTACGGCACCGCGTGCCGCCAGCCCGACGGGACCTGGAAGGTCGTCCAGTAGCCGCCCGCTTCCGGCCCGGTACGCATTCCGGTACTCCTATCGTCAGGAATGTGCGGCGGCCCGCAGGGGCCGCCGCATTTTCTTTGGCGGCACGGCTCCGATCGCCGTATTTTGCGCCGCAGGGGCGGCATTCCGGCGCACGGCGGCGAGTTTCAACAGCGCCGTCAATCGTGTAGGATGCGCCTTCCTTTCGCTACCGTCTCGTCCGTCCTTTCCTAGGGGCCCGTACACGCATGGAAGATCACAAGCCGCTGATGGCGGGCAAGCGAGGCTTGATCATGGGCGTCGCCAACGAACGGTCGCTGGCCTGGGGCATCGCCAGGGAGGTGGCCGCCCATGGCGCCGAACTCGCCTTCACCTACCAGGGCGAGGCGCTGGAAAAGCGGGTGCGGCCGCTCGCCAGTTCCGTGGGGTCGCGACTCATTCTGCCTTGCGACGCCGCGGAGGAGTCGTCGATCGACGCCGTCTTCGCCGAGATCGGGCGGCAATGGGAAAGCCTCGACTTCGTGGTGCACGCCATCGCCTATTCCGACAAGGAAGAGCTGAAGGGGCGCTACCTCGACACGACGCGCGCCAACTTCCTGCGCACGCTCGACATCTCGTGCTACTCCTTCACCGCCGTGTGCCAGCGGGCGGTGCCTCTCATGGCCGAGGGCGGCAGCCTGCTGACGCTCACCTATTACGGCGCCGAGCGGGTCATGCCGCACTACAACGTGATGGGCGTCGCCAAGGCGGCGCTCGAAGCCAGCGTCCGGTACCTGGCCGCCGATTTGGGGCGCGACAAGATCCGCGTCAACGCCATTTCCGCCGGCCCCATCAAGACGCTGGCCGCGTCGGGCATCGGCGACTTCCGCTACATTTTGAAGTGGAACGAGTACAACTCTCCGCTCAAGCGCAACGTCACCATCGAGGACGTCGGCAAGTCGGCGCTCTACCTCCTGAGCGATCTCTCGAGCGGAGTCACGGGAGAGATCCATCATACCGACTGCGGCTATCACGTGGTCGGCATGAAGGCGGTGGACGCGCCCGACATCTCCGTCGTCTGACGGGGCTGCTCTCCGTGCTCGCGGTTTGTGGACGACATGCCCGGTAACAGCTTCGGCCATATGTTCCGCTACACCACCTGGGGCGAAAGCCACGGGCCGATGATCGGCTGCGTGGTGGACGGCGTGCCGCCGCGCATTCCGCTCTCCGAGGCCGACATCCAGGTCTATCTCGACCGGCGCCGGCCCGGGCAGTCCCGCTTCACCACCCAGCGCAAGGAGCCCGACCAGGCCCGGATTCTCTCGGGCGTGTTCGAGGGCCAGACCACCGGAACGCCGATCGCGATCGTGATCGAGAATGTGGACGTGCGCCCGAAGGACTACAGCGACATCGCCGAGAAATTCCGGCCCGGGCACGCGGATTTCACCTATTTCATGAAGTACGGCATCCGCGATCATCGCGGCGGGGGCCGGGCCTCGGCCCGCGAAACCGCGATGCGGGTCGCGGCCGGCGCCATCGCCCGCAAGATTCTGGGACCCGGAATCACGGTCCGCGGCGCACTGGTGCAGATCGGCCCGCACACGATCGACCGCGGCCGGTGGGACTGGGCGGAGGTCGACCGCAATCCGTTCTTCTGTCCCGACGCCAAGGCCGCCAAGGGCTGGGAGACGTATCTCGACGAGGTCCGGAAGGCCGGCTCGTCGGCGGGCGCGGTCATCGAGGTGGTGGCCGAGGGCGTGCCGCCCGGGCTGGGCGAGCCGGTCTACGACAAGCTCGATGCCGATCTCGCCAAGGCGATGATGAGCATCAACGCCGTCAAGGGCGTCGAGATCGGCGCGGGATTCGCCGCCGCCGCGCTTCGCGGCGAGGAGAACGCCGACGAAATCCGCATGGAGAAAGGAAAGCCCGTGTTCCTGTCGAACAACGCCGGCGGGACTCTGGGCGGCATCTCGACCGGCCAGGACGTGATCGTCCGCTTCGCGGTCAAGCCGACGAGCTCCATCGCCACGCCGCGCCGCTCCGTCACCAAGGCCGGCGAAGAGACCGAAATCTCCACCAAGGGCCGCCACGATCCCTGCGTCGGCATCCGTGCGGTGCCCGTGGGCGAGGCGATGCTTGCCATCGTGCTCGCCGATCACCTTCTCCGTCACAAGGCCCAATGCGGCTAACCCAGGGCGGCTAGCCCAGGGCGGTTATCCAGTGCGGCTAGCCCGCTCCCGCGTCACTTGCGTTGCTCGCGGCTGAACGCCGCGACCAGCTCCACGTGCGGCGACCACAGGAACTGATCGAGCGGCATCACGCGGCCCAGCCGGAAGCCGCGGTCCGCGAGCGTGCGCGCGTCGCGGGCGAACGTCGCGGGATTGCACGACACGGCAACCACCGTCAGGACGTCCGATTTGGCGATCTCGGCCGCTTGCGCCTTGGCTCCCGGGCGGGGCGGATCGAACACCACCGCATCGAAGTCCGAAAGCTCGCGCGCGATCAAAGGGCGCCGCTCCAGGTCGCGGCATTCGACCGTGAGCCGGCCGGAAAGCCCGGCCCGCCCCGCGGCCTGGCGAAGCGCGTCCGCCATCGCCGAATCCCCTTCCACCGCATGGACGCGGGCGGACTTCGCCAGGGGCAACGCGAAGGTGCCGCAGCCGGAATAGAGATCCGCGATCCGCGCCGCTCCGGCGGCGGCCTCGCTCACCCATGCGATGAGCCGCGCCTCGCCCTCCGCGCTCGGTTGCAGGAAGGCGCCGGGCGGAAGCTGCACCGCCGCGCCGCCGAATGCGATCTCGGGCTTGCGGCGCTCCACCACCGGTTCGATCGGCCGATTGCGGCCCCCCTGCCAGCACAGGCGCGCGAGATCGCGGCTCATGGCGAACTCGGCGAGCCGGCCGCGGTCGGCAAGCGTCGGCTCCCGCCCGGCGGAGATCGCGACGTCGGCGCCGGTATCCGTCCAGGAGAGCTCTATTTCCGCCTTCTCGGAGGGCCCGAGCAGCGAGCCGAGCAGCGCGCGCAACGGCGCGATCAGGGATTCGAGCCCGGGCACCAGCACCGGGCAGCGCGCGACGTCGACGACCCTTTGACTCCCGCGTGCGTAGAATCCGAGGACCGGACCGCCCGCCAGGCGCATCGCCTTGAGGCTCGCGCGCCGGCGCGTTCCGGGCCCGACGCGAGACAGCGCCCCCACCTCCGCATCCCGAAATCCGCGCTGCGCCAGCGCCGCGATCACGAGGCCGCGCTTCCATTCCGAGTAGGCGTCGTCGGCCATGTGCTGGAGCGCGCAGCCACCACAGGTCCCGAAGTGGGGACAGGCGGGCTCGCGCCGCGATGGCGCCGGCCGCAGCACGGTGATGAGCGC
>JBAVNO010000091.1:0-7878 GCA_049691095.1 Alphaproteobacteria bacterium
CCGGCCCCGGCCCCATGATCACTCGGGATAATCGATGCGGCGCCGCCGCGCCATCCTGCGGCCGATGCGCTGTAGGTCTTCGCGCGACAGCATCCTGCGGGCAAGCGGCAGGACGATGCCGTTCTCCCAGGCCAAATGCCGGCGCTGGCCCTCGGCGAAGGCGAAGAGAATCTGGGCCTCGGACGAGTCCATACTTGCGCCTTCGAGCGCGGGCGAGAGCCGAAGCGCCCCGATCACCGCGCTGCCGCGGATTTGCTCCGCTGCGTGTTCCTGCGACAGAAGATCGAGGACGGCGGCGATTCCCTCATTGGGATCAAGCCTGCGAAGGGCGGGGAAAAGGTCCTCCTCCTCGTCGGCGATATGGTGGCAGAGATCGTGCTCGAGATAGTCGAGCACGGCCCCAGCCGTATGCGAATCCTTCGATCGGTTGCCGGCGAGCGCGAGATCGTCGATGAGGTCGCACACGACGAGCTGGCGGTAATGCTCGGCGTATAGGAAATCGATCGGCTCGCGCAGCAAATTGTCGGGGATGCGATCGAGAAGCGAAGGGTCCTTGCGGTTGGCTTGGACCATGGCCTTTGTCCCCGGTGGAATCGGCATGACGGCACTGTGATAGCGGCGGCGCGCCGAAACCTTGACCGCCGTCAATTCGCCGCCGCGTGCGCGCCTCCAAAATTCCCTTCACGGCCGCCGAGTGCAAAGGTATGAGGGGAGGGGACGGCGTCGGTCCGCGGGCGGCGGATTGCCCGCGCCGTCCCGGTTGACAACTTCTCGGGGGACGCCTTTCCCGAGCTTTCGAAGGGTCGCGATGCAGGCGCTTTATTTCACGCTCGTCGCCATCGTCTTGTACGTGGTCGCGGACTGGGCCCTGGACCGGGTCGAGATCGCACTCGGCCGCCGCCTGGAGTATCGCACGATCATCTTCTTCGCCGTGCTGCTGGGGCTTGCCCTGGCGAGCTTTTGGCTCATCCGCACCTTCACGAGCGGGTAATCGTCACCAGCGGATGACCGGCGATTGAACGCAGGTGCAGCAACGCTCGCACTTGACCAAAATCAAGGCTGGGGTCAACACTAGAGCGAATACTTTGCGGCCAAATATCTTTCGGCCAATTCTTTCGGCCAATGGGATTTCCGTCGCCGGCCTCTCCGGATGGCGAGGGAAAGGGGGGTGTCATGGTGGAGAAAGCACGAAGTGCCGCGGCCGAAAGTGGGGGCGGGCCGCAAGGCGGGGAAGCAAGCGAACCCATCCCGATCATGCAGCGCGTCCTCGATAATCCGTTTCTGCTGCTGTTCCTGGGCGTGACGGTCCCCACGGTCTTCTACATCATCTGGGGGGTCATGGAGATCGCCCAGATCCCCATCGCCAAATAGGGGCCGAGGGGGGGAACGATGGCCATTAAACCACCCGAACAACGGATTTGGTGGCGACACCCGCTCGACCGGATGGAACTCACCTGGATCACCATCGCCTTCGTATGGGGGCTGGTGATGTTCTTCACCATGGTGTTCTGGCATTTCACTGGGAACCAGAATCTCTCCAACGAGGCCTACCGCATCGATCCCGCCGTCTTCGCCGCGCGGGCGGAGGCGATGGCCGAGAAGTACAAGGTCCGTGAGGAAGGCGAGACCGGGATTCCGGTCGTGCGGCCTCCGCCCGGCTCCGACGTCTATCTGATCGGCCGGCTGTGGGAATGGTGGCCGATTCTCGAGTTCCAGAAGGGCCAGAGCTACCGGCTGCACCTGTCGTCGATGGATTATCTGCACGGGTTCTCGCTGCAGCCCGTCAACATCAACATCGAGGTCCATCCCCGCTACGACCTGGTGCTCAGCATCACGCCCACCAGTGCCGGCGAATTCAGCATCGTCTGCAACGAATTCTGCGGGATCGGGCACCACACCATGGTGGGCAAGATCTACGTGACCGACCAAGCGGCGAGCATGGGGAAGGGGGCCGAAAATGGCGGCGACTGACTCGTTTCGAACCTGCCCGGAAACCGGCCTTCGGGTGAGCGGCCACGCCGAAGCACTCATCAAGGCCAACGCGGTGGCCGCGGTCGTGTTCCTGGCCGTGGGCGGCCTGTTCGGCTTCCTGGTGGCGATGACGCGCTGGCCGGCGGTGCACCTTCTGAAGGCGGAATGGTTCTACACCGTGCTGACCGGCCACGGCGTCAACGTGTTGCTGTTCTGGATCATCTTCTTCGAGATCGCGATCCTCTATTTCGCCTCCGCCGTCCTGCTCAATTCCAGGCTGGCGACGCCCAAGATCGCGTGGGCGGGATTCGTCCTCATGATGGTGGGCGCCATCATGACCGACGTCGCCATCCTGCAGGGCGATTCGAGCGTCATGTTCACGTCCTACGTGCCGATGCCCGCGGCTCCGCACTTCTATCTGGGCCTGATTCTGTTCGCGGTGGGGGCGCTGGTCGGCTGTTTCGTGTTCTTCGGCACGCTGGTGATTGCGCGCGAGGAGCGCACGTACCAGGGCTCGATCCCGCTCGTGACCTTCGGCGCGCTGACGGCGGCCATCATCGCGGTGTTCACCATCGCCTCGGGCGCGATCATCCTGATCCCCACCTTCCTGTGGTCGGTCGGCCTCATCAGCAACATCGATTCCCTGATGTACCGGGTGATCTGGTGGGGCATGGGCCATTCCTCGCAGCAGATCAACGTGTCCGCCCACGTGGCGGTGTGGTACGCCATCGCCGCCATGGTGCTGGGCGCCAAGCCTTTGTCCGAGAAGGTGAGCCGCAGCGCCTTCCTCCTTTACATCCTGTTCCTCCAGCTCGCCTCCGCCCATCACATCCTGGTCGATCCGGGGATCAGCTCGGAATGGAAGATCTTCAACACCAGCTACGCGATGTATCTCGCGGTGCTGGGCAGCATGATCCACGGCATGAGCGTGCCCGGCGCGATCGAGGCGGCGCAGCGGCGCCGCGGGTTCACCAAGGGCGTGTTCGAGTGGCTGCGCAAGGCGCCCTGGGGCAACCCGGCCTTCTCGTCCATGGCCATGTCGGTGGTGATGTTCGGGTTCCTGGGCGGCATCACCGGCGTGATCCTGGGCACCGAGCAGCTCAACCTCATCATGCACAACACCCTGTACGTTCCCGGGCACTTCCACGGCACGGTGGTGGCGGGCACCACGCTCGCCTTCATGGGCGTGACCTATCTCGTGGTGCCGCTCATCTTCCGCCGCGAGCTGGTCATGAAGAAGGTGGCCCAGTGGCAGCCCTACGTGTTCGGCATCGGGGTCGGCGGCATTTCCCTGTTCATGATGGGCGCCGGCACGCTGGGCGTGGCGCGGCGGCATTGGGACATCACCTTCAGCGACGCCGCCCTGCATTTCGAGTACCCGGCCGCCGCGTTCCTGATGCTGGGATTGAACGGCGTGTTCGCGATCCTGGCGGCGCTGGGAGGACTCATGTATGTGCTCGTCGTCGTGGGGTCGGTGCTGTTCGGGAAGCCCCGCGATGCCGAATCCATCCGCCGCTACCCGGCCATCACGGCGGGCGGCGCGGCGGTGGCGCATTACGGCAGCGAGGGGACGCTGAAGCTCCCCGGCACCATCGTGCTGGTCGGCATTTTCTTTCTCTCCTTCGTGCTCTACTATTTCGTCAACTGGAAGTACCTCTCGGAAATCTGGCCGCTCCGGTAGGGCTTGCCACGGCCAGTGTCCGCGGCCCGCCGGTGCGGCCCGGCCGCGCCGGCATCGGCGCCGGCCGCTCGGTCCACGGCTTGGCGGCGAAGGACGATGGCGGCACCAAATCGATTCGTGACGGCGGCGCTCGCGGTGGCTTTCATGGCCATCGCGCCGGCCTTGGTCACGCCGATCCCTGCCCGCGCCTTAGCGCAGGAAACGAGCGGCGCCCCCTACGACGAGGATGCGGCGCTGGCGGTAAGCCAGAAGGCGGTGGGGCGCACGGTCGGCGACTACGCCTTCCGGGACGTCGACGGCACAACGGTCAGGCTTGCGGATTTCCGGGGCAAGCCGCTCGTCGTCAATCTCGTCTACACCGGATGCAGCCAAGCCTGTCCGCTCATCGTCCAGACGCTGTACCGGGCGGTGAAATCGGGGCTGGAGGGCCTGGGGGACGACAGCTTCCACGTCGTCACCATCGGCTTCGATGCCCGGGCCGACACGCCCGAACGGATGCGGGCGTTCGCCCGCAAGCAGGGCGTGGCGCTGGCGAACTGGCGGTTCCTGAGCGCCGACACCGCCACCGTCGACGCGCTGTCGCGGGACGTGGGCTTCGTGTTCTTCCCCTCGCCCAAGGGGTTCGACCATCTGGCCCAGACCACGGTCGTGGACGAGAACGGCGTCGTCTATCGCCAGATCTACGGCGCCGATTTCCCGCCGCCGACGCTGATCGAGCCGCTCAAGGACCTGGTGTTCGGGCGCAAGGCGGGGCTCATCGACATCACCGGGGTCGTGAACCGCATCAAGCTCTTCTGCACGCTGTACGATCCGGCGAGCGGGCGATACCGGTTCGACTATTCGGTGTTCGTCGGCATCGTGGTCGGCGCCTTGAGCCTGCTCGGCGTCGCCACGGTCCTGGTGCGGGGCTGGCTCAACAGCCGGCCGTTGCGATGATGGCCGCGCGCACGATCGACCGCGGGCCGGCGCGCCGGGACCCGTGATGGACGCCTTCAAACGCGTGCTCCGCAACCTTTTCATGCGGGTCGAGGGCGGCCTCGACCACGTGTTCCCGTCCGGCTGGAACCCGCTCTGCCACACCGGCGCGCTGGGCTTCTTCTTCTATTGGATCGTGGCGGTGAGCGGCGTCTACGTCTACATCCTGTTCGACACCGGCACCACCGCGGCCTATCTGTCGGTCGAGGCGATGACCAACCAGCATTGGTACCACGCCGGCGTGATGCGGAGCCTGCACCGCTACGCCTCCGACGGACTGGCGCTGTTCATGTTCGTGCACATCGTGCGCGAGTTCGCGTTCGACCGGCTGCGCGGGCCGCGCTGGTTCACCTGGGTCACCGGCGTTCCCATCGTCTGGCTCGTGTTCATCTGCGGCATCAGCGGCTACTGGATGGTGTGGGACAAGCTCGCGCAATACATCGCCGTGACGACGACCGAATGGCTCGACTGGCTGCCCATCTTCGGCGAGCCGGTGGCGCGCAATTTCCTCTCGGCCCTGGCCCTGGAGAACCGGTTCTTCACCCTGCTCATGTTCCTCCACATCGCGGTGCCGCTCATCCTGCTGTTCGTGCTGTGGATCCACCTGCAGCGGATGAGCCGGCCCAAGATCAATCCCCCCCGGGGCCTGGCCATCGGCACGTTCGTCACGCTGGTGGCGCTTTCGCTGGTGAGGCCGGCGCTGAGCCAAGGGCCTGCCGATCTCGACATGGTGCCGGGAACGGTGGGCCTCGACTGGTACTATCTTCTCTTCTATCCGGTTCTCAACCAACTGCCCAAGGGCGACACCTGGGCGCTGGCGGGGATTCTCAGCTTCATGCTGGCGGCGCTTCCCTTCTTGCCGCCGATGAAGCGTGCGCCGGTGGCGAAGGTCAGCCTCGGCAACTGCAACGGCTGCACCCGCTGCGCCGCCGATTGCCCGTTCAACGCCATCGTCATGGGGCCGCGCACGGACGGTCTTCCCTTCGACCGCGAGGCGGTGGTGGACCCGGACCTATGCGTGAGTTGCGGCATCTGCATGGGGGCGTGTCCGTCCTCCACGCCCTTCCGCCGCACCGCGCCGCTCGTCACCGGCATCGACCTTCCGCACTTCTCGCTCGAGACGCTGCGCGACAAGCTGCACGCGGCCGCCACCGGGTTGTCGGCCGGACCCCGAATCATCGTCTTCGGCTGCGATCACGGCGCCGATGTCCGCAGGCTCGGCGGGGCGGGCGTGGCGGCGATCAGCCTTCCCTGCATCGCCATGCTGCCGCCCTCGATGATCGACTACGCGCTCGCCCGCGGGAATTTCGACGGCGTTTTCCTGACCGGATGCCGCGAGGGCGAATGCTTCCATCGCCTCGGCACCGAATGGATGGACCAGCGGCTGGACGGCAAACGCGATCCCAGGCTCCGCGCCCGGGTGCCCCGCGAGCGGGTGGCGAGATTCTGGGCCGGACCGGTGGAGCTGCGCGCGCTCGGCGCTTCGGTGGCCGACTTCGGAGCGCGGCTCTCCGCGCTGACGGGCCAGGACCAGGCCGCGCACCGCCCCCAGGGGCCGGCGGCCCCGGCTGCGACGGGCGAGGAGGTGCCGGTCGATGGCTGACGTCATGCGCATCATCCGCCAGGGCGTGGGCCAAGGCGCGTTCTATCTGATCCTGGCGGCCGTGCTCGGATATTTCGCTTCGCTTCCGGCCTACACCTATTTCCCCGCCGACCGGGCCCAGATCAAGATCGGCTTCGCCCACGGCGCTCAGCGCAGGGAGCAATGCCACCGGCGTACGGCGGAGGAGCTGGCGGAGCTCGCTCCCAACATGCGCAAGCAGATCGCGTGCCCGCGGGAGCGCCTGCCGGTGGAAATCGAGCTCGATCTCGACGGACAGCCTCTGTACCGGGCGTCCCGGCCGCCCACGGGGCTGTTCGGCGACGGCCCGTCGAAGGTCTATCGCAGCTTCCAGGTCGCGCCCGGCCCCCATCGCATCGTGGCGCGGCTGCGGGACTCGGACCGCAAGGAAGGATTCGACTACGAGCGCGACGCGGACGTGACGTTGTCGCCGCTGCAGAACTTCGCCATCGATTTCCGCGCCGAAACCGGAGGTTTCCTGTTCCGATGACCGAACCTCTTCTCGTCTGGAGACCGGAGTTCGAGACCGGCATCGCCTCGGTCGATTTCGAGCATCGCCACATGGTCGACCTCATCAACGACCTGGTCCGGGCGCTGGAGCTGAGCCCGAAGCGCGAAAAGGTCGAGGAATCCCTGGGCGAGATTCACGCCGGCATCTCGGCGCATTTCGCGCTCGAGGAACAGATCATGCGCGAGCTGCGCTACGACCAGTACGAAGATCACAAGGCCGACCACGAGCGCCTGTTGGACGAGATCCGCGACATCATGGACGAATTCGACAAGAGCGCGGGATTCGACTACCGCTCGGCGCTCCAGGCCCGGCTCGCCCCCTGGTTCACCGACCACTTCAAGACCAAAGACGCGCGCTTCCACAAGATGACGGCGCACCGCCGCTGAACGGGTCGGCGCAGTGGTGTGGCCGCATCACGACCGCCAGCGCACTTAGGCGAGAGCGAACAGCAGAGCCGCCTTCGATCGGCGTATGAACGACATTCATGTTACTTCAGAGACTGGCGCGCCAAAGGCCTCACTTCACCCAACATACGCTCAAGAAAACGCATAAGGTCCTGGGGCCGTGGGAGCGTCTTGGTTCCCGTCACCCGGTATTCAAAGTGCTTCGCAGAATAATATTGATTTAGGAGTTCGATCTTGGATCGATACTCAGCAATACAAGCATTTACGCCATTGTTGCGTTGAGCCATTGCCATCTCAAGGGTGCAAGAAAGGTTATGCCCCAGGTGGTTTTTGAGAATCTTTAGCGACTTGCCTTGCGATAGTAGGAATGATTTTAGGACGAGTTCGATCGCGTGACCGAGAAGGTAGTAGGTGACGCTCGAGACACGCCTATTTTTAGATTCAGTCAAAATTGTTGCCGCCTCGAAAAACTGACTGGCGTCGGTCCACAAGCCCATAGCCGTGGTTCGCTGTGTCATCTAAGCGAGGTCGAACACCAGGATTTCCGAAGGCGTCACGGCGTCGAACGTCAGTTCGCCGATGCCGGAGACCGCCAATCCGTCGCCATCGGACAGAGTCTCGCCCCCGACCGCGATGTCGCCGCGCGCGACCTGAACCCAGGCGGAGCGGCCGGGCTCCAGGGCGAGGCGCGCCGCCTCCCGGGGCGCGAACCGGC
>JBAVNO010000092.1:0-4678 GCA_049691095.1 Alphaproteobacteria bacterium
GACTGAAAATCCGCGTGTCGGTGGTTCGATTCCGCCCCTGGGCACCACCTATCCACATAATATGCTTGATAAATCGGCCTTAAGTCTGCCGGGCCATAAGACGTTGTTTGGTTCTAGGTGTCGCATAGGTGACACGGCTCCAACGTTCGGATCACAGGCGCAGCTCCCGCCCGTGCGCGGCGCCGGCCAATTCTGACGCCAATCTCGCTCACACGAATCTTAGTATCCAGGGCACAATGCCTCGTACGCTAACGTTCCTGCAAAAACCATGATTCCGGCGAAGAGGAATAGCAGTCCATTGCGCATCGCCTGATAAGCGGCCTCGTTGCGCAGGTGGCGTACAACGTTCATCGTTTCCTGACGCGCAAGGGCGTCGGCGAGAATCTGCGGCGGGTCTACACTCTGGTCGAGCAGAAAGCGAGTCCCGTAGCCGTAAGATGGCAAAGTGCGCAGCGCGCCGACGGCTACAAAGCCCGCGGCCAAGACATAGAACAAGCCGAGTCCGATCATGATGATTAGCGCTATCTGGACCGTTGGCGATGATACGCCATTGACGAGGAGCGCGACCGTCGAGCCAAGAACAGTGAGCCCGACAGAAAGCGAGAGGGTCAGCTTGAATGTTTTCTCGTCCATGGCCGATGCGCGCTGGCGCTCATCTTCGAGCCTCCTCGTGAGCTGATCTACGGCGAGTGTGCTGTAGCGGGCGAATTCCTGTTCGCTCAGGATGTTCTTGGATGTACAGTGCCGCCGCTGCCGGCGAGAACGCACGAGGTAGTGCCCGAAGGGAAATAGTTTCTCGATGATCCGGGAAAAACACATCGTGTCCGCCTAATCGCCGCCGTTGGGCGGATTGGCCAGCCAGGAGGCTATGGCGCTGTCTATCGGGCGTGCCGCCGTCGATAACCAGCCCCACTCTCCCGTAGGGTTTACCTCGATAAAGAACGTGCCGTCAGAAGTTTCTATCAAATCGATAGCGGCAAAGGTCAGACCAAGGCGTCGCGTCAACAGGCGGCAACGCCCGATCATGTCATGATTTAATGGTGTATCTTGGTAGTCGAGATCATGCTTCGGGACCAGCCGCCAGTCTCCTGCGATGCCGGATCCTTTCGACAGTATGCGGACGGCAAAGACCTCCTCACCAACAACGGTGACCCGAAGATCGGTCTTGTCTTGCAGGGCACGTTGCGCGAGCAAGGGGACCGCCGCCACCGCATTGTCGTGAAGCTCATTGCTTGGACTGACGGTTGTGTAGGTGAAAAGGCAGTCGTCGCCTTCGCGCACCAGGACGGTGTCGACGGATTTGATAACGACGGCGTTGGGAAAGGCGTCCCGGATTCGGCCTGCATCGTTTGTCGCCAACGTCGCTGGAACCTGAAAGCCGCAACGGGTGGCGATGTAAAGCTGATACGGTTTCGACTCCGCGAGATAGGTAGCCCCCGGAAAATTCATTCAGGCAGCATGTCGGAAGACGCAAAGGGCGCGAAGGAACGCCGTCCATTGCGAGCGCTCAAGCTGTTCCCCTGGCGAAAGGGAGACCGCGGGCGCGTTTCGGAGAAAGACGGGCTGGCGAAACCACACGGCACGCAGTTCCGGCCCCACATGGCAGGCGCCGGCGGGGCCGCGTATGGTCAGCTCGGGAGCGAGCGGGTCGAATGTCAGCCGGTGTTGGGCAAGGTGTTCGCGGTTGAGGCGGACGTAAGGGACGCCGGCCCGTTCCAGCTGCAAGGCAACCAGGTCTGTAGAGAAATCGTACAGGCCGGAAAGAATGAGAACATGGGGGTTCATTCGCCCTTCTGATCTTCGCCAGTTTCCTGGTCGCACTTCTTGGTGACCGGACCGCCTTCCAAGAATTCTTGGGCCGTGACCAGTGGCGTATCATTCTTGATCCAGTAGCCCTTGACAGGATCGTACCGCGCGCCGTCTGGCAGCGCAGGAGTCGCGCGGTAGGGCCGCCGCGTTGCGTAGGCCATAAGGACGTGCTCGAACATAGATCAACCTCCATAGAACCGCCTCGCCCCGCCCAGGATTGTGCGTCGGTCCCGGGCAGAGGGCAAGAACCCGCGGGGCTTCCGGCCCGGAAAGCGCTCAGCATGTAGCCGTTATCCTTCTAATCATGCGCGAGACGGACAAGAACCGCAAAACGCCCAACGGGCTCCTAACCAACGTTGCCGACGCCCTAGCACGCACGCTCGGCCATAAGTGACGGGGCCCTCGGGAACGGTGAGCTACGCACCCTCGAGCTGCACCGGTACGGCCCACGCCGCGGCGGTGGCGGCGGGATTCCTTATCCGCTACCCGAGCTCCGCCGCCTCCCTGCCGATGCCGTCCGGCCGCTTCGTCGCGCGTCACCGATTATTGCTTCGATCTTCGCCACCCTGCCGCCCGGGCCTCGGCCTCGGTGCAGAACCAGCGCTCGCCGTTGGATTGATTGATCCGCGTGCGATCATAGAATTGGCCACCGGGAACATGATAGATGCGCTCGCCCTCGTCGTTGATGTTGCCCTTAATCTGGCAGCCGCGGCGCTCGGGCGCAGCCGGCTCGGGGCGCTGGGCCTGGGCCAGCCGCGACGCCCCACCTTGAGTCGCCGTCGAGAACATGAGGGGCGGAAGATCGCTGAAACTTACGAGAAGCCCGCAGAAGATTCCGACCAGCACGGCGCTAAGCGCGAAACTTGACCGCCGACGCTTGAACCCGGCACGCGATTGCCACGATATCCGTCTAACCTCGCGGGCAAGAGTCCGAAACGGCCATGGCGGGCGCGAATTGAAATAGTACCAGCGCATGGCCGCATTGTGGGCGTGTAGCGTTTACGTTTCGTTATCGGATCTGGCGCTTCGACCGCGACCGCGACGGCATCGCCTGCGAGAGCCTACGCCGCTGATCCTCACCCGCCCCGCCTCTTCGCGGCGAGTAGGCTTTGCTCCGCGGCGAGCGCCGCGGCTTCACGATCCTTTGGTGTCGACTCGGTTATGCCGCAAGCAATCCGGGAGGGTAGATGATGCGCGGGTGGCCAACGACGGCAGTGCCGGTCGCGGTAAGGTCCGTTCCGCCGCGGTACACCGACGCGAGCCACTGACGCGCAATGGCGCGCGCCTGGTCCACGGTGATGGCGCCGTGGTAGCCGATGGTCGGCCGGCGCCGTTGACCGCTGGCGGTGCGGTAGTAGAGGAAATAGACGCGCCGGCGGGCCGGCGTGATCTTGCAGCCGAAGCCTCGCACTTCGGAATCCAGAAGGATCACGTCACGGTCGGCGGTGGTCGCGGACTCAACGAGACGCTTTGTGAGTTTTCGATCTGGCATCAAGTCCCCGTGTCGGCTAGGTGTCATATAGGTGTCAGCAGGACGCAAAATGACGGGTTCCAATGCGAGGCACCATGAGTATAGGCCGAGGCTAACCCATTAGAAACCCACAATTTTGTGCACCAAAGCGAAGCACCGCGTGGGAACCGGATAAGACTGAAAATCCGCGTGTCGGTGGTTCGATTCCGCCCCTGGGCACCATTCCTTTTCGCGCGCCATATTTCTCGATCCCGTAACCGTTGCCCGAGTGTCGGGGCTGGAGCAGATTGGCACTAACGGGGCGCGGACGCGTCGTGAGATAACGGGGCATGACGGAGCCGGACCATCCCTTTCAGCTCATGCGGCTGGTCAATGCCTTCCAGCTATCCCAGGCGATACACGTCGCAGCCACGCTCGGTATTGCCGATCTCCTGGGGAAAGGCCCGCAAGCGAGCGATGACCTCGCGGCCGAGACGAAGACGGATCCGGGCGCGCTTTACCGCCTGATGCGCGCGCTGGCGGCCGCCGGGGTGTTTCGCGAGGAGAGCGGCAAACGTTTTGCCCTCACGCCGCTCGGCGCGTGCCTTCGGTCGGATGCTCCGGTGCCGGTGGCGCCCTGGGCCGCGCTCGTCGGCAGGCCGAATTATTGGCAGGCATGGGGCAGCCTGCTGCATTCCGTGCGCACGGGCGAGAACGCGTTCCGGCACGTCCACGGCGCGAGCACGTGGGAGTACCGCGCGCTCCATCCCGAGGAAGGGCGGATGTTCGATGCGGCGATGACCGGGCTTTCGCGACAGGTGAGCGAGGCGGTGGTCGCGGCGTATGACTTCGGCTCATTCGGGCGCGTGGTCGACGTAGGCGGGGGGCGCGGCGTCATCCTGGCGGCAATCCTGGCGGCCAACCCGGCCCTTTCCGGCGTCCTGTTCGACCAGCCCCATGTCGTGGCCGATTCCGGGGCATTGCTTCGGGACGCGGGGGTCGCCGACCGTTGCGACGTGCAGGGCGGGAACTTCTTCACGAGCGTGCCGGCTGGCGGCGACTGCTACCTCCTGAAGGCGATCCTGCACGATTGGAACGACGCGGAGGCGGCGCAGATCCTGCGCGTCTGCCGCGCCGCCGTTCCCGCGGCGGGAAAACTCCTCCTCGTCGAGCAGGTGATCGCGCCGCCCAACGAAGGGCTGATCGGGAAGATGAGCGACCTCAACATGCTGGTCGCGCCCAACGGCCGGGAACGCACGGCGGACGAGTTTGCCGGCCTGCTGGCTCTTGCGGGGTTTCGCTTGACCTCGGTGGTTCCGACGGCGTCGCCGTTGAGCATCATCGAGGGCGTTCCGGTCTAGCAGCGATTGAGATGGTTCTTCGGGCAATTTCCCCTTTTCTTGCTTGGCCCTCGTTCAT
>JBAVNO010000093.1:0-3500 GCA_049691095.1 Alphaproteobacteria bacterium
GGCCTGGATTGCCCCGGGCGCGCCGTCTTGTCGGGATGCACTGGCGCGGCCGACGCCTCGCCGGCATGCACCGGCGTGGCCCCCGGAGTTGCGGCGTGCACGGCCTCGTCCGCCTGCACCTCGACCACCTGGGCCAGCAACAGCTCGGTCGTCTCTTCCACCACTGCCGGAGCAAGCGCGCGCGCCGTCGCCGTGGTGCCGGCGAACTCCGGGCGGGATGCCATGGCGGCCGCCTGGCTGGCATGGCCCGCCGCAACCGTGCGCTCGAAGCTGCGGCGATGCTCGTGGAGCAGCATCACGGTGTTCGGGCGCGGCGCCTCGACGGCGTTCGCCTCGATGCCGGTCGCGACCACCGAGATCCGGACGCGGCCCTGGAGCGACTCGTCGCAGGTGGACCCGAAGATGATGTTGGCTTCGGAGTCGACCTCTTCGCGGATGCGGTTGGCCGCCTCGTCGACCTCGAACAGGGTCATGTCGGGGCCGCCGGTGATGTTGATCAGCACGCCGCGGGCGCCCTTCATCGACACGTCGTCGAGAAGCGGATTGGAGATCGCGGCCTCGGCGGCCAGGATCGCGCGCTTGTCGCCCTCGGCCTCGCCGGTTCCCATCTGGGCCTTGCCCATTTCGGTCATCACCGAGCGGATGTCGGCGAAGTCGAGGTTGATGAGGCCCGGCATGACCATCAGGTCGGTGACGCCGCGGACGCCGGAATAGAGCACGTCGTCGGCCATCTTGAAGGCGTCGGCGAAGGTCGTCTTCTCGTTCGCCACCCGGAACAGGTTCTGGTTCGGGATGATGATCAGGGTATCGACGAACTGCTGCAGCTCCTCGATTCCGGATTCGGCGACCCGCATGCGCTTGGCGCCCTCGAAATGGAACGGCTTGGTCACCACGCCGACGGTCAAAATCCCCTGCTCGCGGGCCGCCCGGGCGATGACCGGGGCGGCGCCCGTCCCGGTGCCGCCGCCCATGCCGGCGGTGATGAACGCCATGTGGGCGCCGTAGAGGTGCTCGAGGATTTCGTCGATGGATTCCTCGGCGGCGGCGCGCCCGATGTCGGGGCGCGATCCGGCGCCCAGTCCTTGGGTCACCGTGGCGCCGAGCTGGATCTTGCGCTCGGACTGGGACTGCGCCAGCGCCTGGGCGTCGGTGTTCGTCACCACGAACTCGACCCCATCGAGGCTCGCCTTGATCATGTTATTGACGGCGTTGCCGCCGGCGCCGCCAACACCGATCACGGTGATGCGCGGCTTCATCTCGGTCACGGTTTCGGGCATGGAAATTTTCAACGTCATGGTCTCCTCCGGTCTTCAGGCTCCCCAGGCCTAGGGCGCCGGCTTATTGCCGCCGGCATCAGGTTGCACATAATCCCCGGCCGTGGGCCGCGGCCGGGGGGTCCGGTCAAAAATTCTCCTTCAACCAATGTCCAAGCCGGGCGATGAGCCGGTTCGGCTCGACCATCAAGCCGCGGCCGAGATGGGACTGGCCGTGCGACGATCTCATGGCGTGCGCCAGCATGCCGGCGGCGGTGGAAAAGGCCGGGCCGCCGGCGGATTCCGCCAGTCCGTGGATGCGGATGGGCCGTCCCAGGCGCACCTGCTTGTCCAGCACCTGGGCGGCGAGCTCGCGGACGCCCTGGAGCTGGCTGGCGCCCCCCGTGAGCACCACGCGCCGGCCGGCGAGCTTGTTGAAGCCGCAACCCTCGAGGCGGTCGCGCACCAATTCGAGCGTTTCCTCGACGCGGGGCTGGATGATGCCGGTGAGCAGCGATTTCGGCACGTGATTGGCCTGCGCCGGGTTGTCCTCGCCGATCAAGGGCACATCGATGATTTCCTGATCGTCGCGCGGCGAGGCGATGGCGCTGCCGTACAGGGTCTTCATGCGCTCGGCATGGGCCAGGGAACACGACAGGCCGCGGGCGATGTCGTTGGTCACATGGGCGCCGCCCAGCGCCACGCCGTCGGTGTAGACGACGTTGCCGTCGAGGAAGACGGCGATGGTGGTGGTGCCGCCGCCCATGTCGATGCAGGTGACGCCGAGGTCGATCTCGTCCTCCACCAGGCACGCCAGCCCCGAGGCGTAGGGCGAGACGACGAAGCTCTCGATATCCAAATGGCAGCGCCCCACGCAACTCGACAGGTTCCGCACCGCGCCGGACGCGGCGCTGACCAGATGCATGGCCACGCCCAGCTTGTCGCCGTACATGCCGCGGGGATCGCGGATGCCGCGGGTGCCGTCGATGGTGTAGCCGATCGGGATGGAATGAATGAGCTCGCGGTCCGGCTCGGCATAGCCGGCGCGCCCCTGCGCCAGCGCGCGCCTCATGTCGGCGTCGCCCACCTCGTGGCCCGCGATCGAGACCTCGATGCTGCGCATGTCGGAGGCGAGCAGACCGCCCGAAAGGTTGACGAGCACGCTGTGGATGGTTTCGCCGGCCATCTGCTCGGCGGCGTGCACGGCGCTGACCACGGAGGCTTCCGCCTGTTCCATGTTGGCGATCGTCCCGCCCTTGATCCCTCGCGAGGCGTGATGACCGAATCCGATGACTCGAAGTTCGCGCTCCGGCTTGGCGACGAAGCAGCATACTTTCGTCGAGCCCACGTCGAGAGCCGCGATAAGATTGTGCCGCGATCTCACGGTTTTCGCTCCTTCCTGTTGCGCTCGTGCGCGCGATGAACCAGCCTTTTCCCGCGACTCACGTTCGTCCCCTCAGGTGTTCGCGCCCGGCTCGCGGGCGCGTTTGGCCGCCTCGGGCGACATCTGGACCACCAGCCGGTCGCCCATCCGCATGTCCACGGCCAGGATGTCGCGCTCGAGAATTCCGTGCGCGCGTTCGATCTCGGCCAGTCTTTGCCACGCCTCGGCCGCGCCCTCTTCGGGCAGCCGGACGTCGATTCCGTTCTCCAGCCTCACGTTCCAGCGCCGCCCGCCGACCCGCACCGCGGCCGCCACGCGCGCATTCAATTGGGGCGCCAGCGCCAGCATGGCGAAAAGGCCGGCGGCGGATTGCGGCGCGTCGTCGCCCACGATGAGCGGAAGATTCGCGAACCGTTCGACGCGGTCGCGCAGGATCACCTGGCCCATGTCGTCGACCAGGAACAGCTTGTCCTTGCGCTGCCACAGCGCGAGCGGCCGCCGCTCGGCGATCCGCACCACGATCGTGCCCGGCAGGCGCCGCTCGACGGACGCCTGGCGCACCCAGCCGATGCGCTCGAGCCGTTGCTTCGCGCTCCGCGGGTCGAACGAGAGCATCGGTTGCCCGGCGGTCACGTCCAGCGCGGCCAGGAGCTCGCCTTGGGGTGTTTCCTTGCGTCCCTCTACGAGCACGGTTTCGAGGATGAGGCCGGCCTCGGAGGTGAGCGCCAGGATGCGATCGTGCGCGGCCTCGATGCCGCGGGCGACGCGCCCCGAATGCCACAGCCAGTAGGGCGTGCCGAAGGTGGCGGCGGCCAGGAGCGCGGCGGCAATCGCCAGCATGGTCCGGCGCACCAGGAAGGGAC
>JBAVNO010000094.1:0-9611 GCA_049691095.1 Alphaproteobacteria bacterium
CCCCGATGAACCGGTCCTCGGTGGTCTTGCCGCCGGCGAACCGAAGACCGGCGGCCGGAAACCGCCAGGTCTCCCGGGCGGCAACGAGATCGTCGATCGTGACCCGTGGCGTGTGGTCAAAACGAGGCAGAAGGGCGAATTCCGACAATGAGGCGCCGATCAGCACCCCTTCGAAGAACGCCATCGCGGGCAGCCGCGTGCGATTGTCGCGCGTGCGCACGGTAAGATGCTTCCCCTCGCGCTCGACGACGAGGTCGGCCAGTCTCAGGAGCTGACGGCCCGCGCGCCACGGCGGATCGGATGCATAGGCGAGCTGAAAATCGGATTCGGAGAAGGAGTCCGGGGCTTTGCGGTGCCCGAGATAATGGCGCGGCGTCACCGTGAACACGAGCGGCGCGGCGAGATCGCGATCGCGCGCCGCGATGAGCGCGTCCGGATCGGGATGCAGCTCCAGCACCCAGGGCGGCATGACCATGTTGCAGCCGGTGTGAATCTCGCCCAGCACGAACCGGTAGTCGCCGCGGGCGATGGCATCGGCCCCCGCGGCCGCGATCATGATGTCGGGGGAGTGGTATCGGGCGTTGGTCCAGCCCGGGCCCGCGGCGGGAAACGCGGCCATGACCGCGGCTTTGAGCTGCGACGCCCGGCGGTCGACGCCGCGCGCCTCGGGCGGCACGGCCAAGAGCGCGGCCCACCGCTTGGCAAGCTCGGCCGCGGCCTGCTGCACCGCGAATTGAAGCGCGCCGCGTTGCTCCAAGACGGTGTGCCAGAACGCCGTGAAGGGCACACTCGCGCCATATGCGCGGCCGAGGGACGCGAACGCCTGTCGCATGACGGAATCGAAACGCTCCCCGACGGCACCGCAATACCAGCGCGCGCTTTGCAGGACCAGGGACAGCGGGGCCGCGAGGCGGGCCCGAGTCTCGGGTCCCAGCGCGAGCGCGATGTCGCGGCGGCAATCCTCGTACACCAGCGTGCGGCCCGCGTAGACGAGGCCCTGGTGGTGAACCGCCTCCTTGCGGGTGAGACGGGTGAAGGCGGACTCCAGCTCTTCGAGCGCGGACGCCAGCGCCTCGGCGTCGCCCGCAGCCGCCACCTTCGCGAGTCCGTTCTCGAGCGTGTCGAGGGCGGCGATCGTGTGCGCCCGCAGTTCGGCATCGCCGATCCCGTCCAGGATTACGCGGAGCCGGCGCTCGGGGTGAGGCGCGACCGGGACATCGAGATCCCAGGTGATCATCTTCTGGCTGGCCATGGCTCCCAACGCGCCGAGCACCGCTTTGCCGCCGGCGAACCCCAGCGCGGGGTCGGATGCGCAACGCTCGGCGATGGCATGGGCCGGGATCTCTCCGGTGCACAGCGATAAGGCGCGCGCCAATCCGGGCGGCAGCGGATGCGCCTTTTCGCGGGCGTCGATCAGGGCCGGTCCCTCGACGCGGAACTGCGGGTTGAGGCGCGGCGCCAGCCACGGCCTTATCCGGGGGTCGGTCCCCAGCGCCTTGGCGAGCTCGTCGATCGCCCAATACTCGAAGCGGACCAGCCGGTCGGCCAACAGTGCCGGGCCCGGGCGCATGTCGATGGGCGGCCCGCGATCGGAGAACTGCGCCCATCCCACGGGCCCGAAGAACCCGATCGACTCGTTCTTGGCGCAATAACGCTCGAGATACTTGACCAAGAGCTGCTCGTGGCTGCGAACCCGCGCATTGGCGGCGCCGGGCAGCGCCTGGAGCAGGCCGTCGATGCTGTGCTTGAGCGCCTGCCGATTCTGCCAGGTCACCGCCTCGCGGAAGCGGGGATCGCGCGCCACGTCGCGAATCCGCTCGCGCGTATGCTCCGAGGCGGCCGCGATGGCCCCGTGCGCCTCGGCCCGCGCCGCCTCCAGCGCCTCGGCGCGGAGCTCGACGCGCTTATAATCGGGCCCGGCGGGTGAGTCCGGGCGATCGTCGGGTAGTTTGCCTTTGGCGAAGCGCCGCGCGGCGTGGAGCCAGCGCTTTCGGGCCGCGTCGTCGGCCGCGGCCACCTGTGCCCGGCACACGGATTCGGCCTCGTGGCAGGCGGCCTCGTAGTCCTGTTCGCACGCCAGCAGCCGGCGCCCCGATCGGGCGGCCGCCGGCGCCGCCAGCGCCTCGAGGAGGTCGACCGGGAATCCGGCGCCGCGCAGCCGGATGGTCCGCCACAGCCGCCAGCCGTCGGCGAGCTCCACCAGGTGCGGAGCCGCCTCCCTGTCCATGGCCGGCGCCGTTCGTTCCATCACCTCCGCCTCGCCTGGCGCGCCGCGTCCGCACGCTCGGGGTTAGACATCCGTGCCGCCCCCGACTTACTCTCCCCCGGGGCAACGCGCCCGTCCGAAACCCTGCCCGGAAACATAGTCCGAAAACGTGAATCTTTCACCGCAAGGGTGATTTGGCGCCATGACGAGCCTGGCGGAGGAAAAGGTGGAACAGGCGCGCTGGGTGCCGCGCCCGGCCTACCGCGACACGCGGGCCTTCGACGCGCTGGTGGAGGGCGAATTCCTGCCCGAGGCCCAGCAGCGCGCGAACGGCGCGCGGGCGCTCGGCGCGCTGGTCCGGTTCGCGGCGGCGCAGGTGCCCCATTACCGCGACCTGTTCGCCCGCGCCGGGCTTGGCCCCGAGGACGTGGCGGCGGTCGAGGACCTTCCCAAGCTGCCGCCCCTTTCCAAGCGCGAAGTGGCGGAGCTGGGCCCGCGTCTTTGCCCGCGGGCCCTTCCCCAGGGCGAGGAGGTGATCGCGTCCACGTCGTCCTCGGGCAGCACGGGAACGCCGACCCGCGTCTACCGCACCCGGCGGAGCTTCCGGGTGGCCGATCTCCTGACCCAGCGCCAATTGCGGTGGTACCGGTTCGACCCGGCGGGCACCTTCGCGCGGATTCGCGGCCCCGAGGAGCTGAGCCGGCCGGACGGCTCGCCGCTGGCCGACGGCGAAACGCTGCGCCTCGACACCTGGCTCGGCGTCGGGCGGATGTTCGTCACCGGGCCGTTCCTCGGCTTCAGCAACCGGAACACGACCGAGGCCAAGGCGGAATGGCTGCTCGCGCACCGGCCCGATTATCTGATGGCGCGCACCAACGAGCTCGAGCACATCGCGCTCGTCCTCCAGGGCCGGGAAGCGCCTTCGGGGATGCGCGGGATGCGGGCCATCGGCGAGCCGGTGACCGCGGGCATGAAGCGGCGGATCGAGGACACGTTCCATGCCCCGGTCCACATCTCCTTCGGCCTGGACGAAACCGGATGGCTGGCGACGTTCTGCCGCGAGGGCAATTGCTATCACGTGCATTCCGAGCACTGCGTGGCCGAGGTGGCGGACGGCGACGGCAAGCCGTGTCCGCCCGGGGAACAGGGCCGGCTCCTGGTCACGGTGCTGACCAATCTCGCCATGCCGCTCATCCGTTACGACACGGGCGACCATGCGACGGCGCCGGACGGCCCGTGCCCGTGCGGACGCACGCTGCCGCGGATCGGTCCCGACATCGGGCGGCGCGCGGACAAGGAGCGCCTGCCCGCGGGAACGACGGAGCTCGCCGCCGCGTTGCTCGAGGCAATGGAGGAGGTGCGATTGCCGCTCGGCGAAAATCTGCGGGAATACCGGGTGCACCAGACGGCAACGGGCGATTTCGAGTTGCGGCTCGTGACCGCGGGGTCCTTGAACGGCGGCCTGGCTCCGTATGTCGAGACTGCGTGGCGCGCGGCCGCGGCCCGGCATGTGCCGAAGCCCGGAACCGCGCCCCGGTTGCGACTGGTCACCGTCGACGCCCTGGAGCGGGCCCCGAGCGGGAAATTCGCGCGCTTCACCTCGGATTTGCCGGACCGGGCGCAAGAGACGGCCACGGGCCATGGGTGACGTCGTGCCGGCGCGCATCCGGGGCGAGACAATCGATGCGCGCCCGCGGCATCATCCGTCACGGTCCCGCCCGAACCCGATGTAGGCGCCGATGGCCCAGAACCTGCTCAGCATCATCATCCCCGTGCGCAACCAGGCCCGCACACTCGACGTGCTGTTGCGGCGGCTCAAGGCGCTGGCGCCGCCGGAAGGGTGGGGGGTGGAGATCATCGCCGGCTACACCGACTCCCGCGACCATACCCTCGATGTCCTGAAGGCCCACGGCGTGGAGGTCGTGACCTCGACCGTGCCCGGCCCGGGGGCGGCGCGCAACGCGGCGGCGGCGCGCGCCAAGGGGCAGCTCCTGTATTTCATCGACGCCGACGCCTGCCCGGTGGGCGAGGATTTTCTCGCCCGCCTGATCGGCATCGCGCGCCGGCTGGGGCGCTTCGGCGCCTTCGGCGGGCCGATCCTTCTCGATCCCTCGCAGCGCCGCAACCCGATCGCGCTCGGCGATCATTGGGCGTGCTGGTTCTTCTGGCAGCAGGTGCGGCCATCCCAGCGCACCATCCTGTTCCAGCCGACGGTCAGCCTCGTCATGTGGCGGCGCGTGTTCGAGGCCTTCCGCGGATTCAATCCCGCGCTTCGCGTGCTCGAGGACGCCGAGCTCCAGGAGCGGCTGCTGGCGCGGAACCTACCGATCTATTTCGTCCAGGGGTTCGCCGTCACCCACCAGGCCCGCGGCGGCCTGTGGCGCTCCTGGCGGCATAGCTGGTATTGGGGCGGGCCGTTCCGCAGCGAGATCCTGGCTAAGGGAAGGAGCCACAAGCTGCGTTATCCGGTGGGCTCGCCGCTGTTCTGGCTCAATCTCCCCAAGATCTTCCGCCAGCGCATGCGGCGCATCCTGAAGGTCGCGTGGCCCCACGCCAAACGGGAGATCCGATTCTGCTTCCCTTTCCTTGCCGCCACCGTCTTCGTGTGGGCGCTGGGCGCGGTTCTGGGGCGCGATCAGCCGCGCCCCGAGACGGCGGCGCCGGTATGAGCAGGCCGCCGGCGGAAGAGAAGATGCGTTTCGCGCTTCCGTGTTTCCCGATTCTTTACCGGGCGCGGATTTGATAAGCATCGCCTGAGGACCGCACGCAAGGCATCGAGGTGTTATGGCGACGAACCTGACCCATGAGCTCACCGAACAGCGGCGCTGGCGGCTTCGCCCCGCGTGGGAGAAGCTCGGCGTCTTCGAGGCCCTGGTTCGCAACGAATTCGCATCCCGCGAGCGCCAGACGGAGTGGGAGCGGCGGGCGCTGCAGGTCATGATCCGGTATGCGTTCGCGGGCGTGCCCTATTATCGCCGGCTGGCGGGCGAGCTCGGCCTGAAGGCGGCGGATATCGCCGCGCGCGACGACTTGGCGCGTCTGCCCCTGCTCACCAAGCGCGCGGTGTTCGAGCACGCCTCGGACCTTCAGGCCCCGACTCTGCCCAAGGGCGAACTGCGGATCGGCTACACCCAATCGTCGGGAACCACCGGGCGTCCGACGCGGGTGGACCAGACGGCGGCCAGCAACGGCATGTTCAATATCCTGAAGCAGCGCGAGTACCGCTGGTTCCGGTTCGACCCCGATGCGACGCTGGGCTCCATCCGGCTCGCCAGCCAGCTCCCGATGCGGCCCGACGGAAAGCCTTACGACGACGGCGAGACCTGCCGCATGGACACCTGGCCCAATGTCGGAGAGTTCTTCTTCACCGGCCCGTTCGTGGCCTTCAACGTCACCAATCCGGTCGAGAGCCACGTCGCGTGGCTGCAACGGGAGCGGCCCCGCTATTTCGTCAGCTATTCGGAATCGCTGGAGCACCTGGCGCTGGCCTGGGGGGACGCGCCGCCTTGGGAAGGCCTCAGCGCCCTGCTCGCCATCTCCGAGCAGTTGACCGAATCGATGCGCCGGCGCATCGCCAAGACCTTCGACGTCCCCATCCATCAGAATTACGGATTGAACGAGATCGGCCTGGTGGCGACTCGCTGCGAGGCCGGGCGCTATCACGTGCATAACGAGCATTGTCTGGTGGAGATCGTCGCCGACGACGGGCGCGCGGTTCCGCCCGGCGGGAAGGGGCGCATCGTCGTGACCTCGCTGCAGAACCGGCTCATGCCGCTCATCCGCTACGACACCGACGACGTGGCCGAGGCGCTCGAGGGTCCGTGCCCGTGCGGACGCAGCCTGCCCGCGTTCGGGGCGATCTCCGGACGCTACAGCCGCATCGCGTTCCTGCCGCCTCGCACGCTGGGGCTGGTGGGGGCGGTGCGGGCCGCGCTCGAGGACATGCCGGTGGAGCTCTCGAAGGACCTGCGGCAGTTCCAGATGTACCAGTCCAAGGACGACCGCTTCGAGCTTCGGCTCGTGGCCGCGAACCCCCTGCCGCCGGCCTTCGCGGCGCGCATCCGCGAGGTCTGGGACAAGGCGGCCGGAGCTTCGGCACTTCCGCTGGCGATCAAGGAGGTGGACCGCATCGCGCGCAGCCCGGGCGGCAAATACCAGGATTTCGTCTCCGAGTTCTTCCCCGCCCCGGACGAGGACGGCGGAAGCGGCGGCGCGACGGAACCCGCCTGACGCGGCGCTCCTGTACCACGCGGCGTTTACCATAAGAAGAGCACGGCGGACACGGACCGATTCGCGGCCGGCCCAGGGTAGACGGAAATGGGCACGGCCGTTATAGTGCGCCGCCAAACCGCGGGCCGCGCGAATCCGCGCCTTCCGCCCGCCGCACCGGGACTTCTTGAGGGGCATCGGAACGAGACATGAGCACCAGCGCGAGCCAGGGCGTGACCGGATATTGCCTCGAGGACCTGTCGGTCGGAATGTCGGCCTCCTTCGTCAAGACCGTGACCGAGGCGGACATCCTTCTGTTCTCCGCTGTCTCGGGCGACCTCAATCCGGTCCACATCAACGAGGAATACGCCAAGGGGACCATGTTCAAGGGCCGCATCGCCCACGGCATCCTGACCGTCGCTTTGATCTCCGCGGTGCTGGGCACGAAGCTCCCCGGCCCGGGCTCCATCTACGTGAGCCAGACCGCGAAATTCCTCGCCCCGGTACGGGCCGGCGACACGGTCGAGGCGCGCGCCACCATCACCGAGATCATCAAAGAGAAGAAACGGGTGGTCCTGAAGACCGAATGCCTGGTCGGCGGCAAGCAGGTGCTGGACGGCGAGGCCATGGTCATGGTGCCCACGCGCGCCTGAGGGTCCCCCGGGCTTCCGGCCTGGTCCCCGGGTTTCGGCCCCCGGCACGACAGGGCGGGCCGCCTCCGCTATAAATGATCGGGACGACAAGCGGCCGGGACTCCCGGCGCCGGATCGCCGCCTCAGGCTTGGGCAGAGACCACCGCATGCGCCTCTTTCGCCACTATGACCCCCTTCCGCCCGAGGTCACGGGATGCGTGGTCGCGGTGGGGAATTTCGACGGCGTCCATCTCGGCCACCAGGCGGTGATCGCCGGGACCCTGCGGCTGGCGCGCGCCGCCAAGCACCCGTGCGTGGTGCTGACCTTCGAGCCCCATCCGCGCCATTTCTTCGCCCCCGATGCGCCCCCGTTCCGGCTCACGCCGCTCCGGATCAAGGCCCACTGCATCGAGGCGCTCGGCGTCGACGATCTGCTGGTGCTGCATTTCGACGCCGCGTTCGCCAGCCTGTCGGCGGAAGCGTTCGTCGACCGCGTGCTGGTCGAGGGGCTGAAGGCGCGCCACGTGGTGGTGGGTTACGACTTCGTGTTCGGGCACAAGCGCATGGGCAACGCCGCCCTGCTCGCCGCGCTGGCCTCCGAGAAGGGATTCGCCGTCAGCGCGATCGAGCCGGTCCGGGCCCCCAACGGCGCGGTCTATTCCTCGACCCGAATCCGCGACCTGCTCGCGGCCGGCGATCCGGTGACCGCGGCGCACCTGTTGGGGCGGTCGTGGGAGATGGAAGGCCGCGTCGTGCCGGGCGACAAGCGCGCCTCGACGATCGGGTTTCCCACCGCTAACGTGGAGGTCGACCGCCAATTGCTGCGGCCTGCCCGCGGC
This sequence comes from Alphaproteobacteria bacterium, assembly GCA_049691095.1. GTDB lineage: Bacteria > Pseudomonadota > Alphaproteobacteria > DATDPM01 > DATDPM01 > JBAVNO01. Next base: position 7,887 of record JBAVNO010000094.1, read on the forward strand.
GTCTACGCGGTCCGGGCGGGAATCGACCAGGGCCGCGGGACGGACTGGCACGAGGCGGTGGCCAATTTCGGCATCCGCCCGACCGTGGGCGGGCAGGTGGAGCTTCTGGAGGTGCATCTGCTCGACCGCAGCGAAGACCTCTATGGCCGGCATCTGCGGGTGGCGCTGGTCGCGTATCTGCGCGCGGAGAAGAAGTTTGACGGGCTTGCCGCTTTGAAGGCACAAATCGCCGAGGATTGCCAACAGGCGCGCGGGACTCTCGCGCGCACGAAGGCCACGTTCCGCGCCGCCGAGAGGCCCGCGGGCGAATTGACGAGCGAAGACGAGCCCCGCACAAGCACGAAACCATGACCGTCGATTACAAAGCCACGGTGTTCCTGCCGGCCACGGATTTCCCCTTGCGGGGCGACCTCGCCAACCGCGAGCCCCAATGGCTCGCGCGCTGGAAGGAAACGGACCTCTACGGCAAGATCCGCGCCCGCGCGAAGGGGCAGGAGAAGTTCACGCTCCACGACGGGCCGCCCTATGCCAATGGCCATCTCCACATCGGCCACGCGCTGAACAAGATCCTCAAGGACATGGTCAACCGCTCCCGGCAGATGCTGGGGCGCGACGTCCACTACGTTCCGGGCTGGGACTGCCACGGCCTTCCCATCGAATGGAAGATCGAGGAACGGTACCGCGCGGAAGGCAAGGACAAGGACCAGGTGCCGATCCTGAAATTCCGGCACGAATGCCGCGAATTCGCCGCCCATTGGGTGGGCGTGCAGAAGGACGAGTTCATCCGTCTCGGCGTGATGGGCGACTGGGATCATCCCTACACCACCATGGACTTCGCCGCCGAGGCCCAGATCGTGCGCGAGCTGGGCAAGTTCGTGACGAACGGCGGCCTCTACCGCGGCGCCAAGCCGGTGCTGTGGTCGGTGGTGGAGAAGACCGCATTGGCTGAGGCCGAGGTCGAATACGACGACCACACCTCGACGCAGGTTTGGGTGAGGTTTCCGATAAACACCTATTCCGAGAATATGCGCGAATTGAAAGACGCGTCCGTCGTGATCTGGACGACGACTCCTTGGACCATCCCCGGCAACCGCGCCATCGCATACGGACGTGACGTCGTCTACCGTATCTTTCGCGTCGATGCGGTGGCCGAAGGCAGTCTCGCGCGTGTGGGCGAGAAGTTGGTTCTCGCCGAAGCCTTGGCTCAGCAGGTGATGCGCGACGGCAAGTTCGAAGCCACGCCAATAACAGGCGCCCTCAAGTTCCCTGATGTGGTTATCCTCTGTCACCACCCATTGAAGCGCCACGGGTATGACTTCCCCGTGCCGCTCGTGCCCGGCCATCACGTGACCACCGACACCGGCACCGGTTTCGTCCACATCGCGCCCGGCCACGGGCAAGAGGACTTCGAGATCGGCCAGAAATTCGGTTTGCCGGTTCCCGAGACCGTGGGGCCCGACGGCGTGTTCATGGACACCGTGCCGCTGTTCGCCGGCAAACGAATCCTGAAACCCGACGGCAAGACCGGCGACGCCGACAAGGCGGTGGTGGAAGCGTTGGAGGAAGCGGGCGCGCTGCTGGCGGCGGGAAAGCTCAAGCACTCCTATCCCCATTCCTGGCGCTCCAAGGCGCCGCTCATTTTCCGCACCACGCCGCAATGGTTCATCAGCATGGACCGGAACGACCTGCGCCAGAAGGCGCTGGCCGCCATCGACGCCACGCGCT
>JBAVNO010000095.1:0-8606 GCA_049691095.1 Alphaproteobacteria bacterium
GGAACCGCAGGCGCGCTCACCGGAGCGGCCTCCTGGAGAATCGAGGTCGGCTTGCGCCCCTGGCCGGCGAAGATGGCGAGCGTGATGCTGGTGAGCATGAACAGGGCGGCCAGAATCGCGGTGGCGCGGGTCAGAAGGTTCGCGGTCGCGCGCCCGGTCATCAGGCCCGACATGCCGCCGCCGCCGCCGATGCCCAGCCCCCCGCCCTCGCTGCGCTGAAGCAGCACCGTCGCCACCAGGGCGACGGCCAGCATGATATGGATCACCAGAATGACTGCGATCATGGCCTCACTCGTTTCTCACGCTCAAGTCTTATGCTCGGGTCCGGCGCCCGATACGCCAGGCCGGGATGCCGCGCCGGCCCGCCGGGCCGGCGTGGGCTTTTTAGATGGTTCCGCCGCCGGCTTCCAGCCACAACTTTATCCAGCGCTCCTAGGGGCAGGATTCGGCGATGGCCCAAAAGTCGTGGGCCTTGAGGCTCGCGCCGCCGACCAGGGCGCCGTTGACGTTCGGCAGCGCCAGGATTTCCCCGGCATTCCCGGGCTTGACCGACCCCCCGTACAGGATCCGGGTCGTGGGCCGCGCCGCCGCCTCGAGGGCCGCGCGGATGTGGGCGTGGACCGCCGCGATGTCGGAATTCGAGGGCGTCCGCCCGGTGCCGATGGCCCACACCGGCTCGTAGGCGACCGCGATCCCGCCGGCCGATGGTTCGGGAAGCGAGCCCTCGAGCTGGCGCCCGACGACGGCAAGGGCACGGCCCTGGTCCCGCTCGGCCAAGGTTTCGCCCACGCACACGATGGGCGTGAGCCCCGCCTTCAGCGCCGCCGCGGCCTTGGCGCGCACCAGCGCATCGGTCTCGCCGTGGTCGGTGCGGCGTTCCGAGTGGCCGACGATGACGAAGCTGCAGCCGCAGTCGCGCAGCATCGGGGCGCCGATGTCGCCCGTGTGCGCGCCGCTGTCCTCGGGATGGCAGTCCTGTCCGCCCAGCGCGATGGGACTGCGCCGGATGATCCCCCACACGTCGTGCAGCACCGTCGCGGGCGGGCACAGCAAGAGATCGCACGACAGCGCGCGGCCGGCCAGCACCCGTTCTTTCAAGGAAACGGCGAGCGCGACCGCGTCGGCCCTCAATCCGTTCATCTTCCAATTGCCCGCGATCAGCGGGCGCGGTGGCGCCGCCATCCCTCGACCTTCCCGTGCCCGGCGCCGGGTTTCTCTCAGGGTCCGTCCGGGCGCCGCATACTAGCCGTTAGGCCCATCTGGCCGCGATTCCTTTGTTGCGGGGCCGAATGGGCGCTTCTATCATGCCGCCCCGCGTGGGTTGGCGCCCGATTTTCCGCGCGAGTCGAGGCCCCGGGGCGGGGTTTCGGCCGGTTTTTGCGGTCCTGGGCGAATCGCGCAATCTTGGCACCTCGGAACCCCTCGTCCCCATGCTTGATCTCCTTCGCAAGAGCGCCGCGTCCTGGGTCGCCAAAATACTGTTCGCGATTCTGGTCCTGAGTTTCGCCGTCTGGGGCATCGGCGACATCTTCCGCCGCCCCGGACGCGAGGTGACCGTGGCGCACGTGGGCAGCCAAATCATCTCTGCGCGCGCCTTCATGGCCGAGTTCCAGCGCTACCTGGAGCAGATGCGGCCCGTCTTCGGCGGCAACCTCGACGCCGAGAAGGCCCGCGAGCTGGGGTTCGTCAACGCGGTGCTGCAGCGCATGCTGGGTCAGGCCCTGTTCGACGAAGCGGGCCACGAGCTGGGCATCGCGGTGAGCGACCGGATCGTGCGCGACACGATCAAGGCCGACCCCACGTTCAAGGGCGCGGGCGGCGGGTTCGACGAATTCACGTTCCGCCAGGCGCTGCTTCGCGCCGGATACTCGGAAGGCGCGTTCGTCGAGGCGATGCGCCGCGACATCGTGCGGAGCGAAGTGACCGGATCGGTGCGCGAGGGGGCCTGGCCGCCCCAGACCATGACCGATCTTCTCTACCGCTACCGGATGGAAAAACGCGTGGCGCAGTTCGTCGAGATTCAAGACTCCGCCATCACCGAGGTGGGCGAGCCCGACGATGCGGCGCTCGCGGCCTACTACAAGGAGCACGACAAGGACTTCATGGCGCCGGAGTACCGCCGCCTCACGGTGGTGGCGTTCGGGCCTTCCGACCTGGCCAAGGAGATCGAGATTCCCGAGGACGACATCCGCCAGGCCTATGACGAGAACAAGGCCCGCTACGAGACGCCGGAGCGCCGCACCGTCGAGCAGATGGTGCTGGCCGACGAGGACACCGCCAAGAAGGCGGAGGCGCTGTTGGCCCAAGGCACGGATTTCGCGGCCGTCGCCAAGGAGGTCACCGGCAAGGACGACGCGGTGGTGACTCTGAGCCAGGTGACCAGGACACAGTTGCCCGCCGAGCTGCGCGATCCGGCCTTCACGTTGGCGCAAGGGTCCGCCAGCGCCCCGGTCAAGACGGTGTTCGGCTGGCACATCCTGAAGGTGACGACGATCGAGCCCGGGACGTCGAAGTCCTTCGAGGAGGCGCGGGACGAGCTCCGCAACCAGCTCGCCCTCGATAAGGCCCGCGACGCGCTGTACACGCTCTCCACCAAGCTCGAGGATGAGCTGGCCGGCGGCGCCAAGCTCGAGGACGCGGCCGCCAAGCTCGGCCTCAAGGTCACCGCCGTCGACGCGGTGGACGAGCGCGGAAACGACGCCTCGGGCCATAAGATCGCGGGGCTGTCGGGGGGTCCGCTGCTGGCCACCGCCTTCAAGACCGCGGAAGGCGACACCAGCCAGCTGACCGACGCCGGCGAGGCCGGCTATTTCATCGTGCGGGTGGACAAGATCACGCCTTCGGCGGTGCGCCCGCTCGACAAGATTCGCGACGTGGTCGCCTCGGTGTGGAAGGCGAACGAGCGCAAGAAGCTGGCCGCCACGCGGGCGGACGAGATCGCGGCCGCGGTCAAGGGAGGCAAGACGCTCGCCGACGCGGCCTCCAAATACGGGCTCACGGTCAAGACCACGGAACCGTTCCTGCGCACGGGCTCCCAATCCCTCCCCGCATCGGTCGTAGCCGAGCTGTTCCAGGCCAAGGTGGGCGGCGCCGCGGCGGGCGAGTCCGATACCGGCTCCGTGGCGGCGGTGTTGACCGAGGTCAAGGCCGCCGATCCGGCCGCGGACAAGGACGGGGTGGAGGGGCTGACGGCGACGCTTCGCAACGCCATCGGCACCGACCTTCTGGTGCAGTACGGCGCCGCGCTCGAGCAGCGTTATTCGGTCCGGATCGACCAGAAGGCCCTCGACGGCCTGTTCTCGTCCCCATGAAGTTTGCGCCCGAGTTCGCGCCGTTCGCCGCCGGTTACGAGGCGGGCGCGCCGCAGCTCGTTTGGACCGTCCTGGTGGCGGACTTGGAAACGCCCGTGTCCGCGATGCTCAAGCTGGGGCTGGGGCGCAAGAACAGTTTCCTGCTCGAATCGGTCGAGGGCGGCGCCATCCGCGGCCGCTATTCGGCCATCGGGCTCGATCCCGATCTCGTGTGGCGCTGCCGTGGCGCCACCGCCGAGATCAATCGCGACGCGCTCGCCGCACCGGAGCGCTTCGAGCCCTGCCCCGAAAACCCGCTCTTGTCGCTGCGCCGCCTGGTGGCCGAATCGCGCATCCGCCTGCCGGAAAAGCTGCCACCCATGGCCTCGGGCCTGTTCGGTTACATGGGCTACGACACGGTGCGGCTGATGGAACGGCTGCCCGATTCCAATCCCGACGAGCTCGGGGTGCCGGACGCGATGTTCGTGCGCCCGACCGTCATGGCCATCTTCGACATCGTCGAAGACAGCCTGTTCGTGGTCACGCCCGTCTGGCCCCGGCCCGGCGTGCCGGCGCGCGCCGCCTATGACGCCGCGCGCGGCAGGCTCACCGACGTGGCCGACCGGTTCGCGCAGGAGCTGCGGCTCGACCGCGCCCCCGAGACGGAAGCCCAATCCCTGCCCGAGCCGCGGTCCAACACCAGCCGCGAGGAGTATCACCGCATCGTCGCGCGGGCCAAGGAGTACATCCTCGCCGGCGACATCTTCCAGGTGGTCCCCTCGCAGCGCTTCTTGGTGCCGTTCCGGCTGCCGCCTTTCGCACTCTACCGCGCGCTCCGGCGGCTCAACCCGTCGCCGTTCCTGTTCTACTTCGATTTCGGCGCGTTCGCCGTCGTGGGGTCGAGCCCCGAGATTTTGGTGCGGCTGCGGGGCGGCATCGTGACCATCCGCCCCATCGCCGGGACCAGGCCCCGGGGCGAAGACGCCGCCCGCGACCGCGAGCTGGCCCACGAGCTTCTCGCCGATCCCAAGGAGCGGGCCGAGCATCTGATGCTGCTCGATCTCGGGCGCAACGATGTGGGGCGGGTGGCCAAGACCGGAACCGTGCGCGTCACCGACCAGATGGTGATCGAGTACTATTCCCACGTCATGCACATCGTCTCCAACGTCGAGGGCGAGATCGATCCGAAGTTCGACGCCGTCGACGCGCTGATCGCGGGATTTCCGGCGGGAACCGTGAGCGGCGCGCCCAAGGTGCGGGCGATGGAGATCATCGACGAGCTGGAGAAGACCCGGCGCAACATCTACGCCGGGGCGGTCGGGTACTTCTCGTGCCAGGGCGACATGGACACCTGCATCGCGCTCCGCACCGCCGTCATCAAGGACGGGACGATGTCGGTGCAGGCGGGCGGCGGCGTGGTGGCCGACAGCGACCCGGAAGCCGAATATCAGGAGACCCGCAACAAGGCCCGGGCGCTCATCCGCGCCGCCGAGGAAGCGGTGCGCTTCGCCGACACGACCCAGACGCCCGCGCCCGCGCGCCGCCGCCCCGCCGTATCCTGACCGCGAATCGTTCCCGCTAGTTCGGCGCCCGCTCCGGCGGCGCGCCGGACCGCCCGGACGCCACCGCCCCGCCCGCAGCCAGAGTCCGGCGCACGATGGCGCTCACAGGCACCAACGCGAAACCCCGCTCACGGGCGGTCGGAATCCATTCGGAGAGCGCCTGAAGGGTGCCGTCATGGGGGTGCCCGATGGCGATGGCGAAACCGCTTTCCCGCGCGATGCGCTCGGTTTCGGAGAGACGCGCGTGGACCTCGTCGGCCGACTGATCGTTGTCGAGGAACACCTGCCGGTCGGCGTAGGGCAGGCCCAGCATATGGGCGAGGCCCGCCGACGCCGAGCGGGGCGTGGTGCGGGAATCGAGGAACAGGAGGCCCCGCGCCTTGAGCTCGGCCAGCACCGGTTCCAATGCCGCGCGGTCCGAGGTGAAGCGGCTTCCCATGTGATTGTTGATGCCGACGTAGCCCTGGAAGCGTGCGAGATTCTCCCGCAGGCGGCGCAGATTCTCATCGGCCGGAAGCTCGGTCAGCAGCGCGTCGGGCCCCGGATCGACGGTCGGCGATTCGGGTTCCATCGGCATGTGGACGAGGAGCTCGTGGCCGGCCGAGCGCGCCGCCCGGGTCTGGCGGGGGAGTTCACGGGCGTAAGGAAGGAACGCGAGCGTGAGGGGCGCCGGGAGCGCGATTGCGCGCGCGGAACGCGCCTTGTCCACCCCCAGATCGTCGATCACGACGGCGATCATGGGCCTGCCGGGCGCGTCATCGGCCGCGACCGCGAAACGCCGCCAGGCCGGTTCCTCGCCCGCCGGCCCGTTAGGCACCCCCGGCGCCGCGGTCGTGGGCGCGGTCTCGGGGAAGGCCGGCGAAGGCGGAGCCATTTGCGGCCGCGCCGCGGTTTCGGTTTCGTGGCGCGTCCCCCACTTGGCGGAGCTGAGATCCACCGCTGGCGCCGGCCGTCGCACCGGCTCCACGTCCCGCAACGGCTCCTCGTAAGGGAGCCGCGGCGGTTCCACGCCTTCCCGCTCGTGCCGCACCACGAGGAGCGTGAGGGCGAGGCCGGCCAGCATCACGGCGGCGCCGGCCGCCGCACCCTTGGCGAAGGGTATGGGATTGAACTCGGCCCGCTTTCCCGATTTCTTCCGCTTAGCGGGCATCGGCGAATGGCGGTTTCATGCGCAGGCCGGCGAGATCCTTCAGAATCGGGCAGTCGGGGCGCGAATCGCCGTGGCAGCGCTCCACCAACTGTTCGAGCGTGCGCCGCACCGATTTGAGCTCGGAAATCTTGCGGTCGATTTCGTCCAACTGGCGCTTGGCGAGCCGTTTCACCTCGGCGCTCGCCCGTTTGCGGTCGCGCCAGAGCGCGAGCAGGCTCGCGATCTCGCGCACCGAGAAGCCCAGGGTGCGCGCGCGCTTGATGAAGCGCAGGGTCTCGACGTCGCTCGGGCCATAGACGCGGTATCGGTTCGCGGTCCTCGCCGCGGCCGCGATCAGGCCGATGCTTTCGTAATAGCGCACCGTCTTGGCCGGAACGCCGGACGCCGCCGCTGCCTCGCCGATATTCAACCGATCCCGTCCTTCCAATCCTGCCCGCGCCGCCGTCCTACAGTTCGACGCGCCTCAGCCGCAGGGCGTTGCCCACCACCGAGACCGAACTGAAGCTCATCGCCGCGGCCGCGATCATGGGGCTCAAGAGCAGCCCGAACCACGGGTACAGCACGCCGGCGGCGACGGGAACGCCCAGCGCATTATAGATGAAAGCGAAGAACAGGTTCTGGCGGATGTTGCCCATGGTGGCGCGGCTCAGGCGTCTTGCCCGCACGATGCCGCGCAGATCGCCCTTCACCAGCGTGACGCCTGCGCTTTCCATGGCCACGTCGGTGCCCGTCCCCATGGCGATCCCGACCTGGGCCTGGGCCAGGGCGGGCGCGTCGTTGATGCCATCGCCGGCCATGGCGACGAACCGGCCCTCGGCCTGCAACCGCTTCACGACCTCGCCCTTGGCGGCGGGGAGGACCTCCGCCTCGACCCGGTCGATCCCCAGCTTGCGCGCCACCGCGAGCGCGGTGGTGCGGGAATCGCCGGTCAGCATCACCACCTCGACCCCGTCGGCCCGCAACGATTCGATGGCCTCGCGGGTAGTTTCCTTGATCGGGTCGGCGACGCCGACGAGGCCGGCCGCACGCCCGTCCACCGCCACGAACATCACGGTCTGCCCGTCCTGGCGCAGCTCTTCCGCGCGCGCGGCAAGCGGACCGGCCTCGATGCCGAGGCGCTGCAGCAGCTTCGCGTTGCCGAGAGCGACCTTGCGCCCGGCGGCCGCGCCCGTTACCCCGTGGCCGGGGACGGCGGCGAAGTCGGTCACATCGGCGGGGCCCAGTCCGCGCTCCTTCGCGCCGGCCAGGATGGCGGCGGCCAGGGGATGCTCGCTGCCGCGCTCGAGGCCGGCGGCGAGGCGAAGAAGCTCCGACTCGTCGATGCCCTCGGCCACCACGGAAACCAGCTTCGGCCTTCCTTCGGTAAGCGTCCCGGTCTTGTCCACCACCAGGGTGTCGATCTTCTCCATGGTCTCCAGCACTTCCGCGTTCTTGACCAGGACGCCCGCCGCCGCGCCCCGGCCCGTGCCCACCATGATCGACATCGGAGTCGCCAGCCCCAGCGCGCACGGGCAGGCGATGATCAGCACCGCGACGGCGTTCACCAGCGCATGGGCCATGGGGGGCGCAGGACCGAACAGCGCCCACGCCACGAAGGTCGCCGCCGCCGCGGCCAACACCGCCGGCACGAAATAGCCCGAGACCGTGTCGGCCAGGCGCTGGATCGGCGCCCGGCTTCGCTGCGCCGCGCTCACCATGGCCACGATCTGGGCGAGCAGCGTTTCCGCGCCCACCCGTTCGGCCCGCATCACGAAACTTCCGGTGCCGTTCACGGTCGCGCCCGTCACCTTGTCGCCGGGATGCTTTTCGGCCGGGATCGGCTCGCCGCTGATCATGGACTCGTCGACCGCGGTCGAGCCCTCCAGCACGGTGCCGTCCACCGGCACCTTTTCTCCCGGACGCACGCGCAAGCGGTTGCCGGGGTGCACCGAATCGAGAGGCACGTCCCGTTCGCTTCCGTCGGCCTCCAGGCGCCGTGCGGTCTTGGGGGCGAGGCCCAAAAGCGCCCTGATGGCGCTGCCGGTCTCGGATCTGGCCTTCAGCTCCAGGACCTGGCCCAGAAGCACCAGCGTGACGATGACGGCGGCGGCCTCGAAATAGACCGGGACCGTTCCGCCCTCGCCACGGAACGAATCGGGGAAGATGTGGGGGAAGAGCGCGGCGACCGCGCTGTAGGCGTAGGCGACGCCGGTACCGATGCCAATCAGCGTGAACATGTTGAGGCTGCGGTGGACGAGCGAGGCCCATCCCCGCACGAAGAACGGCCAGCCGCCCCACAGCACGACCGGGGTCGCGAGCGCGAATTCGACCCAGACCATCGCGCCCTTGGGCATCAGTGCGTGCAGCGGATCGCCGGGGATGGCTCCCGACATGGCGAAGACGGCGACAGGAAGGGACAGGACCAGGCTGACCCAGAACCTGCGGCTCATGTCGATCAGCTCCGGATTGGGCCCCTCCTCGGCCGCGACCGATTTGGGCTCCAGCGCCATGCCGCAGATGGGGCAGTCGCCCGGCCCGTCGCGCACGATTTCCGGATGCATGGGGCAGGTGTAGACGGTGCGCGCCGCCCCCGGGGCCGCCGGTTCCAGCGCCATGCCACAGGAC
>JBAVNO010000096.1:0-7253 GCA_049691095.1 Alphaproteobacteria bacterium
CCGCCGCCCGGTCCATCCGCAAGCACGCCGGCGCCATCCTCGACGCCAACGCCCGCGACCTGGCCGAGGCCGACCGGGCCGGCCTGTCGCCGGCCCTGCGCGACCGTCTGCTTTTGAACGGCGAGCGCGTGGAGGCCATGGCCGCGGGGCTCGAGGACGTGGCCGAGCTTCCCGACCCCGTAGGGGCGATCATGGCGGAGTGGACGCGGCCCAACGGTCTTAGGATCGCGCGGGTGCGGGTGCCGCTGGGCGTCATCGGCATCATCTACGAATCGCGCCCCAACGTGACGGCGGACGCCGCCGGCCTGTGCCTCAAATCCGGCAACGCCGCGATCCTGCGCGGAGGTTCGGAATCCTTTCACTCCTCGACCGCCATCCTCGAGGCGGTCCACGAAGGCCTGCGCGCGGGCGCACTGCCCGAGACGGCGGTGCAGCTCATCCCCACCCGCGACCGCGCGGCGGTCGGAGTCATGCTGTCGATGACGGATTTCATCGACGTCATCATCCCCCGCGGCGGCCGTTCGCTGATCGAGCGGGTGGTGGCCGAAAGCCGCATCCCGGTGATCAAGCATCTGGAGGGAATTTGCCACGTCTATGTCAGCCGCAACGCAAACCCCGACATGGCGCGGCGGATCGTGATCAATTCGAAGATGCGCCGCACCGGCGTGTGCGGGGCCGCGGAAACGCTGCTGGTGGACGAGGGCGCGGTGAAGACCGTCCTGCCGCTGCTGGTGGCCGACCTCTTGGCCGCCAAATGCGAGGTGCGCGGCGACGCCGCGACGCAGGCGGTGGACGGCCGCGTCGTGCCCGCGACCGAAGCCGATTGGGTGACCGAGTACCTGGACGCCATCATCTCGGTCAAGGTCGTGCGCGGGATCGACGAGGCGATCGCCCACGTCAACCGGTACGGATCGCACCACACGGATTCCATCGTCACCGACGACAAGCAAGAGGCCGAGCGTTTCCTCTCGCAGGTCGACAGCGGCATCGTGCTTCACAACGCATCGACCCAATTCGCCGACGGCGGTGAGTTCGGCATGGGCGCCGAAATCGGGATTTCGACCGGCAAGCTCCACGCCCGCGGCCCGGTGGGAGCCGAGCAGCTCACAAGCTATAAGTACGTCGTGCGCGGCTCCGGGCAGGTACGACCCTGAGCCGACCGGCGCGCGTCTTTGGCTCGTTGAGGGGCGCGGCCGCGGGCGCGCGGATCGGCATCCTCGGCGGCTCGTTCAACCCCGCCCATGACGGCCACCGCCACATCTCGATCGAGTCGCTGAAGCGCCTCGGCCTCAAGGAGATCTGGTGGCTGGTCTCGCCCCAGAATCCCCTGAAGCCCGTCCAGGGCATGGCGCCTTTCGCCGAACGGCTGGCGCAGGCGCGCCGCTTCGCCCGCCACCCCAGGATCCGCGTCACCGCCCTCGAAGAAAGGCTCGGCACCCGTTACACCGCCGACACGTTAACGGCACTGATCCGCCATTTTCCGCACCTTCGCTTCGTCTGGATCATGGGCGCCGATAACCTGATCCAGATTCCGGAATGGGAGGAATGGACCCGCATCTTCGAGACCGTTCCCATTGCGGTTTTCAACCGCCCTACCTATTCTCTAAGGGCGTTGAACGGCAAGGCGGCAAGGCGTTTTCGCCGCTACCGCCTGGCGCCACGCAAGGCAAGACGCCTGGCGTCCATGGCGCCGCCGGCCTGGGTGTTCCTGATCGGCCGGCTGCATCCCGGCTCCGCCACGCGGATTCGCGCGGCGCAGACCGGCAAATGAGACGTCGCAACGCCGACGCAACCGCGACCGCCAGGTGACGGCGCTTGCGGGAGTGGGGCAACAGATGAAGAGGGCACTGCCATAACGGCACGAACGGGAACCAGAACCACGAGACCGAAGAAGACCAACGCGAAGGCGCGCGCCGGCGGTCCGGAAACCGGGGAGCTCCAGGCGCAGACCGCAGCCGCCACCAAGGCGGCGAGGAAGACATCCAAAGCCAAGGCGGCATCGAAAGCCAAGACGGCTCCGGCGAAGAAGGCCAGGAAAGCCGCGCCGCCGCCGGCCTCTCCCAGGACAGCCACCAACAAACGGCGGGTACGGCCCGCGAAGACGCGCGAGGCCATGCGCGCGGATGCGCAGAGCCGCCGGATCCTGACCCTGGTGAAGAAGTCCATCGACGACGACAAGGGACAGGACGTCGTGGTCATCGACCTTCGCGGCCGCACCAGCCTGACCGATTTCATGGTGATCGCGACCGGCACGTCGTCGCGGCATCTGGCCGCGATGGCCGAGCACCTGCGCGAACGCCTCAAGGCGGCGGGCATGGGCCCGGTCGGGATCGAGGGTCTCGGCCAGTGCGACTGGGTCCTGATCGACGCCCGGGACGTGGTGATCCATCTGTTCCGGCCCGAGGTGCGGAAGCTCTACCACCTCGAGAAGATGTGGGGCACCGAGTTCGCCGAGCCGGGGTCGGAAGCCGACCGGCTCGCCCTCTAACCACCCATGGCCCGGATGAAGTCCCGGACCAGGGCCCGTCTTGGCGCCCGGCCCGCGGCCGTTGCCGAGGCGCGGGGAAGCAGGCTGCGCATCCGGCTGATCGCCATCGGAAGATCACGGCCCGGACCGCACCGCGCCTTGTTCGATCATTATGCCGGCAGAATCGGCTTCCCCGTCACCGTCCACGACATCGCGCTCCCCCATCCTCTGCCGCCGGAAAAACGGCGCGCGCGCGAGGGCGAGCTTCTGCTCGCCGCGGCGCCCGAGGGGGCCATCATCGTGGCGCTGGACGAGCGCGGCCAGCAGCTCGCGAGCGAGGCCTTCGCCCGCAGGCTCGGGCGCTGGCTCGAGTCGGGCGCGCGGGACGTGGCGTTCCTGATCGGCGGCGCGGAGGGTCTGTCGGAGGCCGTGCAGGCCAAGGCCAACCTGGTGTTATCGCTGGGGAAAATGACCTGGCCCCATCGGCTCGTCCCGGCCCTTCTGGCGGAACAGCTGTACCGGGCGGAAACCATCCTCGCCGGCCATCCGTATCACCGTGAGTAGGCGCCGATGCGCGAGCAGGCCCGGGTGCGGGCGATAGGGACGTAAAAACCGGATTCGGCAGTCTTTTTTACCTTATCTCAAGGGTGGTTTTGCCATACATATTAGGGCGGTTACCGGCCGATGAGCGAAAAGCACCAACGACAGGCTGTGGTACTTTGCATTCTCGACGGCTGGGGCCAACGGGCCGAAGCCGAATACAACGCTATTGCCCAGGCGCGTACCCCCGTCTGGGACCGGCTGATGGCGACCTGCCCCCATAGCCTGCTCGAGGCCTCGTCGGCCGACGTGGGCCTGCCCGGCGGCCAGTTCGGCAACTCCGAGGTCGGCCACATGAACATCGGGGCCGGGCGAATCGTCCTCCAGACCCTGCCCCGCATCGACCGGGCGATCGAAGAAGGCAAGATCGCGTCGCTGCCGGCCTTGCGCGAATTCATCGAGAAGCTGACCGCGAGCGGCGGCACCTGTCACATCCTGGGGCTGATCTCGCCCGCCGGCGTGCACGCGCACCAGAACCACGCGGTGGCCCTGGCGCGCATCATGGTGCGCGAGAACATCCGCGTCCGCATCCACGGATTCCTGGACGGCCGCGACACGCCGCCCGAGAGCGCCGAGTATCATTTCGGCCGCTTCTTGCGCCGCCTCAAAGGCCTGCCGCGCCTGCGCATGGCCACCATGAGCGGCCGGTACTACGCCATGGATCGCGACCGGCGGTGGGAGCGCACGACGCTCGTCTACGACGCCGTGGTGAAGGGATGGGGCCAATCGGCCGACGATCCGATCGCTGCGATTCTCGAGAATCACGCACTCGGCATTTCCGACGAGTTCGTGAAGCCGACCGTGCTCGGCGAATACGAAGGGATGCGCGACGGCGACGGCGTCATCTTCACCAATTACCGCGCCGACCGCATCCGTCAGATCGCGGCCGCGCTCCTAGATCCCGAGTTCGACGGCTTCCCGCGCGATCAGGTGATCAACTTCGCCGCCACTCTCGGCATGGCCGAGTATTCGCAGCGGCTCAACCAATTCATGGGCGTCCTGTTCCCATCGGTGCACCTCACGCACACATTGGGCGAGGTCGTGGCCGAAGCGGGGCTGAATCAGCTTCGCATCGCCGAGACGGAAAAATACGCCCACGTCACCTTTTTCTTCAGCGGCGGCCAGGAAAGCAAATTCCCCGGCGAGGAGCGCATCCTCATCCCCTCGCCCAAGGTCGCGACCTACGACCTGAAGCCGGAGATGTCGGCAGCCGAGTTGACGGACCGGCTCGTCGAGGCGATCGAGGGCGGCCGCTTCGGATTCATCGTCGTCAATTACGCCAATCCCGACATGGTCGGGCACACCGGGGATCTCAACGCCGCAGTCAGGGCGATCGAGACCACCGACGCCTGCGTTGGCCGGGTCGAAGCCGCGGTCAAGAAAATGGGCGGCATCCTGTTCGTCACCGCCGATCACGGCAACGCCGAGATCATGCGCGATACGAAAACCGGCCAGCCCCACACGTCCCATACCCACAGCCTGGTTCCGGCCGTCCTCGTCAACGGGCCGGCCCGCGTGACGGCGATGAAGAACGGCCGTCTTGCCGACATCGCACCCTCGCTCCTTACGCTGATGGGACTGAAGAAGCCCTCCGAAATGACCGGCCATTCGCTTTTGGTCGAAGAATCCGTCGCCGCTCACGCCAATGCGGGCCAGCGCGCTTCGGCCTGAGCTGCTCCTCCTTGCCGTGCTGGTTGCGGCGGGGTTCGGGTGGACCGCGGAGCCGCCACCCGCATCGGCGACCGAGCCGGCCGAGCCGGAGGCGATTCGATCGGCCCTGGACCAAGGCATCAAGCGCCAGAGCGACCTTGAGCACAAGATCGAGAAGCTCTCGCGCGAGATCGAGTCGCTGCGCACGCGTCAAATCGCCGTGGCCCGAGCCGTCCAGGCCAACGAGGCCGCGCTGTCCAGAAGCGAGGCGCAGTTGGCCCAGCTCAAGCAAGAGGAAGGATTGGCGCGGGCCTCGTTACACGAACGCCGCCAGGAGTTGGCGGTCACGTTGGCGGCGCTCGAGCGGCTGGCGCAGCGGCCGCCCGAATCGCTGATCGCCTATCCTGCGCCGCCTCACGACGTGATTCGCGGCGCCGTGGTGTTGCGCGAGGTGTTGTCGCCCCTGATGGCCAGGGTAGGATCGCTTCGCTCCGAGCTGACCGAGCTTGCCCGTCTCTCCCACGACATCGCGCGGGAACAGGAGGAGCGGAACGCAACCGCCGCCGAGCTCGGCGAAAAACGCGCCGAGCTCGACGCCCTGGTGGCCAAGACGGTGGAGATGCGGCAGCGAGTCCAGTCCGATTCCCAGGCCGCGGCCGAACGGGTCAAGGACCTGGCGGCCAAGGCACAGGACGTCAGGGACCTGATCGGGCGGCTCAATGCCGATAGGGCAAACGCCGAGAGGGCCGACGGCGATGGAGCCAATGAGGGGCGCCCCGGCGCCGAGCCCAGCGCGCCGGAACGGCAGGTGGCGCTGCTTCACCCGCCCGCCGCCCGTGCGCCGGTCCTGACGCCCCCCAAGCCCTTTTCGGCGGCCAAGGGGCGGCTCGGATTTCCCGCTCAAGGCCACATCGCGCGGCGCTTCGGCGAGCCCACGGAAGCCGGCCTCAAGAGCCGGGGAATCGTCATCGACACCGTGGACGGCGCCCAGGTCGTGGCGCCCTACGACGGCCAGGTCGCGTTCGCGGGGCCGTTCCGCGGCTATGGGCAACTCTTGATCATTGCGCAGGGCGAAGGCTATCATATTCTTTTAGCAGGATTATCCCGTATAGACTGTGTGGTCGGTCAGTGGCTTCTGGCCGGAGAGCCGGTGGGCGTAATGGGGCCCGCGGAAAACAGCGATCCGCAACTCTATGTCGAGCTGCGCTACGACGGCGAACCGATTAACCCGCTGCCCTGGTTGGCGGCTCGTGATGAAAAGGTAAGTGGATGATACGCAAGTTCGGATTGGTCGCGCTCGCCGCGGGCGTGTTGCTGTTGTCGCCGATCGCCCTCTTGGGCCAGGAGAGCAGCTCCGACACCTATCACCAGCTCAATCTGTTCGGCGAGGTCTTCGAGCGCGTACGCGCCGATTACGTCGAGGAGGTGACCGACAGCAAGCTCATCGAAGCGGCCATCAACGGCATGCTGACCTCGCTCGACCCGCATTCGAGCTACCTCAACCCCGACGCCTTCCGGGACATGCAGGTCCAGACCAAGGGCGAATTCGGCGGACTCGGCATCGAGGTCACGATGGAGAACGGCTTCGTCAAGGTGGTCTCGCCCATAGACGACACGCCGGCCGCGGCCGCGGGGATCAAACCCGGCGACCTCATTACGCACCTCGACGGCGAATCGGTTCTGGGGCTGACGCTTCAGCAAGCCGTGGAAAAGATGCGCGGACCGGTGAACACGACGATCAAGCTCACCATCGCGCGCCAGGGCCAGGAACCGTTCGACGTTCCGCTGACGCGCGCCATCATCAAGATCCAATCGGTGCGGTCGAAAATCTTCGATAACGTCGGTTACATCCGCATCACCACCTTCAACGAGCAGACGCAATCCGGCCTCGAGGAGGCGGTCCGCGACATCAAGTCCAAGGTCGGCGATAAGCTCCTGGGCTATGTCGTCGACCTGCGCAACAATCCGGGCGGCCTTCTCGATCAGGCGGTTTCGGTTTCGGATTCGTTCCTCGACAAGGGCGAGATCGTGTCCACGCGCGGACGCCGGCCCGAATCGGCGCAGCGTTTCAACGCCCATTCCGGCGACTTGACCGACGGCGCGCCGCTCGTGGTGCTGATCAACGGCGGCTCGGCCTCGGCCTCGGAGATCGTGGCCGGCGCGCTGCAGGATCACCACCGGGCGGTTCTCATGGGCACGCCTTCGTTCGGCAAGGGATCGGTTCAGACCATCATTCCGCTCACCAATCGCGGCGCCATGCGTCTGACGACCGCCCGTTACTACACGCCATCGGGCCGTTCGATTCAGGCCAAGGGAATCGACCCCGATATCGAGGTCATCCAAGCCAGGATCGAGCAGGTGGAATCGCCGGTCCGGCGGCGCGAGGCCGATCTGCCCGGGGCGCTCACCAACGGCGAGGAGAAGGCCCCGAAGTCGGAAAAGGAACCGGGGGCGGCACCGACACCCACGCCGGCGCCGCCCGCGGAGCCGCCCACACCGCCTCACGGAGCCCCGCAGCCGGGCGCCACTCCGGGAC
>JBAVNO010000097.1:0-5345 GCA_049691095.1 Alphaproteobacteria bacterium
GCCGCGCGTTTGCACGTGGGCGGCGAAACGCGTGCCCCGGGGCGCCTGCCGACCCTCAGATCTTGTGCGGGTTCACCACGGCAACGTTAACGCCCAGCTCATAGACGAGGTGGCCGCCGAAATAGGCGGTGACCAATATGAGCACGGCCGCAGCGATCTCGATCCCGGCGACGGCGCGGCTGCGACCGCCGGCGAGAGCCGCACCGCGCCACCAGAGGAATGCTCGGATGAGGGCCCAAAGCGCCAGCACGGCGGCCGCGGTGGTCCCGAGGATTTGGTGGGTCTCGAGCGCGGATTCCGGAAAGCCCTTCTCGATGGCGATGTCGTAGGCGGCATCACCGAACAAATAGGCGGCGGCGGCGCCGATTCCGGTGAGCACGGCCAAGCCTGCCGAGACGTTGGCGACCGCCGAACGCCCTCCGATGCCCCTGCCCACCATCAGGACTAGAGTGTCGAAGGCTGCGAGAGTCAGGACAAAGACAATCGGGAAGTGAGTCATGATGGGGTGGATCGCTTCGAGGCGGAGCATCGATTTCTTCCTTATCGACGGCAGACAGATCGGTCGAGTGTTGGAACGGGCGGAGTGTTTGTCACGTTAAGGCGGCAATGACCGATTCCTATGTCCACGGAGTGCCGCTCGTCCCTCGAGCCGCAATTCCCACATGACCGCGACCGTCGGGTCAGGATGCGTCTTCTCGGCATCGTAGACAAGGCAGATCGGGCAAGACAGCGGGCTGGCGCCGCCAAAGCGGCGGGATTTGCATCCGTGCACCCTGCATGCCTCTGTTCTTCTGTCATCCAAGCGTATGTCTGCCGCCTTTCGCGTCCACGTATGACTCCGAACACGCACATCGATGCGGGCGATGCCGGCAGCCGATCGATATCTGTTGACTGGTCTTGCCCGTGCGCACATCGGCGAGCGCTTCGTTGGCCACCGCCGTCAGGCCAAGTACGTCATCCAACTCACAATGCGTCCAAATCACAATGCGCCAGCAACCCGGCATCGGAGATCCCCACCGAACCGCGTCATTGGATCATGAAGCGGCAGTCGAAATCGATCCGCGTAGCCCCGCCAATCGATTCACCCGCCAGGTCCGGCATGCAGGCCTCGTTCGAAACGGAATAAGATGCGGAATCTATTAATCGCCAGGTCTAGGATGCGCGGCTTGTCAGGGCGTGATCCGGGGAATGTGAATCCGATGAGCACGAGCACAACCGGTTTACGGGTCCACTTGTTGGTTTGGGATCTCCCCACCCGCCTGTTCCATTGGACGCTCGTCGCATTGGTGGCGCTCGCCTGGGCGACCGGCGAAACCGAAGGCTTCTGGTTCACGGTCCATGCCTACGCGGGATACGGCGTGCTGGTCCTTTTGGTGTTTCGGCTGTTGTGGGGCGTCTGGGGCAGCCGCCACTCCCTGTTTTCCGATTTCGTGCGCTCGTGGGTAACGGTGCGCGCCTACGCGGCCAGGCTCCTGGCATTCCGGGCGCCCCGCAGCATCGGCCACAACCCGCTCGGCGGGTGGATGATCATTCTGCTCATGACGGCGCTGACGGTCATCGTCGCCACGGGCCTGTTCACGGCCGGCGAAATGGAACACGGACAGATCGTCGCCGGACCGCTGGCGCATTACATCCCGGCCGGCGCCGCCCATGCCATGAAGGAGATCCACGAGGTGTTCTTCAACCTGCTACTGGTGCTGGTCGGCATCCATATCGTGGGAGTCGTGACGGGCATCGTTCTGACCCGCGACGATCTGATCCGGGCCATGGTGACCGGGTACAAGGACGTGATGCCGGAGCAGGCGGCGGGCGAAACCGGGGTGATGGCACCCACCTGGCGGGCGCTCGCCGCTTTGGCGCTCGCAGTAGCCGCGACCTGGTTCGTCGTGACCTATTGATACCCCGGCTTGATACCCCGGCGGGTCCTCCGCTCGCACGGGATACGCCGCTCCCCGTCGCCCCTCCGACCGGCGGGCGCGACGATGGCGGCCGGCCGACCCAGTCACATCGGTGCAGACCCATTTGTGGTATCGGTCACCGGGTCAAAGGGGAATTACCGGGTCTTCATCATGAGCGGCCAGTTGCTCGATGTCCTGAACGCCCGCCACGGCATCGTGTGCGCGGTGGGCGCGGGCGGCAAGAAGACGACGCTCTATCGGCTGGCTGCGATGCATCCGGGGCGCATCGGCATCACGGCCACCGTGGTGACGCTCAGGGCGCCGCAACAGTCCTGCGACGTTGAAATTCTCGCTCAAGGCGAGGAGCTGGTGACCCGCGTGCTCGCGGCAACGAAGCGGCATCGCCGCATCGCCTTTGCCCGGTCCATCGACAAACCGGAGCGCCGAGGCGGCCTGGATGAGGCCCTGATCAGACGGATTCACCGGGAAGCCGGCTTCGACGCCACGCTGGTGAAGGCGGACGGCGCGCGCATGCGCCTCATCAAGGCCCCGGGCGGGGCCGAGCCCGTGATCCCCGCCGGCGCCACCACCGTGATCCCGGTCGTATCGGCCCGGGTCGTCGGGCTGCCTTTCACGGATAAGATCGCCCACCGGCCGGAACGCCTGGCGGCCGTGACCGGCGCCGTGCCCGGAGAAATCCTGGCGCCGGTGCATCTGGCGCGCCTCCTCGCAAGCCCGGACGGCGCGCTGCGCCGCGTCGGCGATGCCGTGGTCGTCCCGGTGATCAACATGGTCGACGGGCCGGACGATCTGGCGCACGCGGTGGAAGCCGCGCGGCTGGCGCTCGCCCTCTCCGCCCGTTTCGATCGCGTCGCCCTCACGCGCATGATCGCCGCCGAGCCCTTGGTGCAGATCGTCACCAGGGACGGCTAGCGCATCGGGCTCGCCCCCCCGTGGACGGCGCGCATCCGAGTTGGCCGAGGTCACCGGCGGCCACCGGCCGAGGCGGGAAATCGAAAAAATTTTCGAAAAGTTTTTTGCGCCGCAAAAAAATTCGGGACGCCGCGGCACTCGAATCTCCCGCTTTCGTATCCTCCGCACGTCGCCGACTGGGGCCCCGAAAAATTTTTCGGCGCCTCTCACGCGACGTCCGCTGTCGCGCGCGCGACCGCGCGACCGGGTCGCCGAACAACGCTGCAGATTCGATTCGCGCGGCAGGCGGGGCGCGCGGATCGCGCACGCACGCGAGGCGTTTTTTTGTGCCGCAAAGGATTGGATTCCAGTTACTTTGTATTATTGGGAGTTACTTATAACATATTGTTTTTACGCGTTATTTCTGCGTCTCATCCGGGCACAGAAATCGATCCCGATCATTTGATCGAATATCGGTTTTCATTCACCGAAAAGACGGAAGAACGGTCCGCTCGACCAGCACCCGAAGAAGATCACGGTCGATGTTCCGAGACGATCGGGGTCTGTTTCGGACCTCCTCAGAGGTGGATTACTGGGTGGTCCGTCGAAGTTCATTTGGACACCTGACTCGAATTTGATGGCGCCAGAAATTCGACGACGACGACTCTTGGCGCGACAAGTCACCGGGGACTTTTTTGTGGGTCCGTAACTTTTTATTAATGCTTTTGCTTGTAATCGTGCGTAACTTATGGCCGATTATAAGCCGTGAGGTGGCAAACGACACGCCACCACCATGAAGACCATTGGTAAGGAGTACACCATGGCTACTAAGAGTGCGACAACGCGTAAGTCCTCTGCCAGAAAGACCAAGGCGAGGAAGAAGACCACGAGGAAGAAGACCGCCTCCCGTCGGTCGGCCGCCGCGAAGAAGCCGGCGCGCAGGACTCGTCGTAAGACGGCGCGTCGCCGTTCGGTTTCGCGTATGGCGGCTGCCGCCAAGCGTCCCGCGAAGCGGAAGACTGCGAAGCGGAAGACCGGCAAGAAGAAGGCCGCCAAGAAGACTTCCTCCAGAAAGAAGAAGAAGGCCGGCAAGAAACGGACTGCTTCTCGCAAGCGTCCGGCCAAAAAGCTCGCGACCGCCAAGCGTAAGCGTCCGGCGAAGCGGGCGAAGGCGACGCGTAAGCGCACGGCCAAGCGGGCCGGCGCCAAGCGCAAGCGTCCAGCCAGACGGAAGGCGGCAGCCAAGCGCACGACCAAACGGAAGGTCGGTGCGAAACGGCGTACCGCCAAGAAGCGTCCGGCCAAGAGGAAAGCAGCGGCCAAGAAACGTCCCGCCAGAAGGCGCCGGGCGAAAAAGGCCGCCGCGAAAAAGCCTGCCGCAAAAAAAAAGTCCGCAGCCGCGAAAAAGGGCTCACAGAAGCCAGCATCTCTGATGCCGGTGAACGTGGTCTATGGCCCTTTCGGGGCTCGGGTGCTTTAGGACAAGCTGATTAGGCCCAGCTTCTGAAGAATGGCGCCCCCCGGCTCACGCCGCGGGGCGCCAATCCTTTTTGGGGACGTCGCATTCACGGTTTTCCCGTGCGCGCGCGCCGTCACAGCCAGCGCCGGACCCGGTTCTTATAGGACCGGTACGCGTCGCCGAATTTCCGTTCCAGATAGGCTTCCTCGCGCGCGACCACGCCATATCGAAACACGGCCAGCGCGGGAACGAGCGCCGCCAACGGCCAAAGGCCTCCGTGCAGGAAGGCGAGGCCGAGATAAATCAGCGTCAGCGATACATAGAGTGGATTGCGGCTGTATCGGAACACCCCGTCGGTGATCAGCCGCGTGGCGGGCCGGTAGGGATGAAAATCGGTGCCGGCCCGGCGGAAGGCCCAAATCCCCGCCGCTATGAGGGACGCGCCCAGCGCCCGCAGCACGAACCCGGCGCCGCGCAGCCCGCTGATGTGCGCGTCGAACGAGGTCGGCCACGCCCATTCCAGAAGGAAGCCCGCGGCCAAGGCCGCGAGGAACACCAGCGGCGGCGGCGCGACCACGCCCGGAATGTCGTTCGGGGTCCCCGTCACGGTCCCACCCCCAAGCATGCTCCGGCCGAATACGCGGACCGCAGGCCCCTCCTCCGCTCCGTCCGCAATCCTCCGCTCCCAGGCGCCACACACATTTGTGAGGTGATGGGGAGGCGTCCTCTTGTTATCGTTCGCGGCAAACGGGCCCGGCGGGTTGGAATCGGCCAAATCAACGCACATCGTAGTGGGGGCGCGCCATGGATGGAACTTCGATCGATACCGAACAGGAAGTCTTGCGCCGTTACGCCGAGGCGGCGGAGGCGCGCGAAAGCGCGTTGTGCTGCCCCGTCAGCTACGACCCCAAGTTCCTCGAGATCATTCCGGCGGAAATCCTGGAGCGGGACTACGGCTGCGGAGACCCCTCGCGTTACGTCCGCGAGGGCGAGAGCGTGCTGGACCTGGGCAGCGGCGGCGGCAAGATCTGTTACATCGCCTCCCAGATCGTCGGCCCCGCGGGCCGGGTGGTCGG
>JBAVNO010000098.1:0-1727 GCA_049691095.1 Alphaproteobacteria bacterium
GGTGCCGGTAGGGCGGGCTGATGCGCAGCGCGTCGTCATCCAGGCTGCCGGGCGTGGCCGGCGCGTCGGGGCGCGGTGCGACGTCAGGCGAACCGGGCCCTGGCGAATCGGGCCCTGGCGAATCGGGCCCTTGCGAATCGGGCTCTGGTGAATCGGGCCCGGGCGAACCGTGTGCCGCGGTGAGGAGAACTTCGCTGGTCCGCGGCGGGACGTAGCGCGGGCCCACGACAAGCGGCATACGAAGCTCGTAGTGGTCGCGCGTATAGCGGACGGGGATACGGAACGAGAACGCGACCGCCACCATGTCGGCGGGAGGGATGTTGGCGACCGAGACGGTGAAGATGTTGGGCCGCTCCTGGTCCAGGAGTCCGGCGCGCCGGCCCGCCTTCGCGGCTTCCGCGTACATCCGGTGCGCTTCCTCGCGTTCGTGCACGACGCCGTCGATGACACGGTCGCCGACGCGCAGCGTGAAGTGGTCGACGGCCGATTCCTCGGGCAGCGGGAAAACGTAGGTCCCTTCGGCCCAGGCGCGGGTGGGATTGGTGAAGATCTGGGTCACGGTGCCGCGCGCGACGGGACCGGCGACATCGATGTCGATCTTGGTCCCGACCAGAAGCGCCGAGATCGGGCGGTGATCCTCGCGGCCGCGCAGCGTCAGGTTCGGCGCCGGCTGCCAGGCGGGGGTGGCGGCGGGGAGCTGCGCGCCCAAGGCCTTGGCCGGAACGAGACTGAGGAAAACGAGATAGAGCAGGAGAAGGAAGACGATTCCGCCGGCGTGAACGGGGTCCAGCCGAAGCCCTTTGCGCAGTGTCATGGTGCCCCCCTTTGAGTCTTATGTCGGGCGGTCGCCAGTCTGTCCGCGCAATGGGGCCGCAATGGGGTGCGACGGTGGCGAAAGCGTGAAACTTTGGGGCGAATGTGGGGCCGGGATTTTGCCGATCGAATCGCTCGGCGCGCGCGGGGCCGCCGGCCGATGAGCCGGCGGCGGGAGACAGTCGTCGCGGGCTTGTGCTAGCCGCGCAGGTTAAGCACGGTCTTGGCGCAGGCGTGGGGCGCGCCGTCGGCGATGCACGCGGCGGCCATCGCCACTTCGTGACGAAGCTGATGGGTTGCCGGAAGCGTGGCGAGGCCGATCAGATACAGTACGAGAAAGAAAGCGATCCGGCCTGCGTTGGCCGGTGTCAGCCGGACGCGAAACTTCGGTGTCATGCCCCTGTCCCCTCGTTGCTCGCGGTTTGACGCTGGTAGAGAGACTGTCCGTTCATTGGGGCGTCAATCGGGTGCAAAGGTGGCGAAGTGATGAAAGATTAAGGCGAATCTTGGGCACCCGCGCGTGGCCGGACCCCGCCCATCGCCGGGCGCGCCCGCAGGCGCGGTTGCGAACGGCCCGTGCGCAAGTCCGCCGGCGCAACGGAAAGGCCGTCATCCGCGGCCTTGCGCTCGCGTCATGGGGTGCGTAGGGTTTCGCCGTCTTCGGCCCCGCGCCGCGACCGCAATCTGCCGAACCGAAGCCGGGGACTCCCGTCCAATGCAAAGGAAATCGAGGAAACCGCCCGCCATGCCGTTCATCGCCTCAAGGCTCAGCCGCATCAAGCCGTCCCCCACGCTCGCCGTCACCGCGAAGGCCGCCGAGCTCAAGGCCCAGGGGCGCGACGTCATCGGGCTCGGCGCCGGCGAGCCCGATTTCGACACCCCCGACAACGTGAAGGAGGCGGCCAAACAGGCCA
>JBAVNO010000099.1:0-2002 GCA_049691095.1 Alphaproteobacteria bacterium
CCCCCAAGGCGCGCAATTGCCGGTCCCGCCTGCGTCGGGGATTCCCGCACCCGGCACGGGGCCGGGCGGCGGTCCGCCGGCGCTGCCCGTTCCCCCGGCGGAGAGTCCGGTCCCGTGATCAGCGTGCCCAACTTCATCAGCCTCGGCCGGCTGCTGTGCGTGCCGCTCACCGTGTGGCTGATCCTGATCGGAGAGATGGCGCTGGCGTTCTGGGTGTTCGTGGGCGCGGGCGTGTCCGACGCCGTCGACGGCTTCATTGCCAAGCGGTTCAACGCCCGCACCGAACTCGGCCGCTACATCGATCCCCTGGCGGACAAGGCCCTGCTGATGAGCGTGTATGTGACGCTGGGCTCGCGCGGGGATGTTGCGAACTGGCTGGTGATTCTGGTCGTGTTCCGCGACCTCATGATCATCGGCGGCACGCTCCTCTATCACACGCTCACCGACCAGCCGATGCGAATGGAGCCCCTGATGGTGAGCAAGCTCAATACCCTGCTTCAGATCGCGCTGGTGGTGCTGGTTCTGGGCCGGCTCGGACTCGGCATCGACGACGCGGGCGTGACCCTTCCTTTGACCTACGTCGTGGCGTTCACGACCTTCGTGTCGGGAGCGGCCTACCTCGTGCGCTGGGTGCGGGGCATCTCGGGCGTGGGCGAGGCATGAGCGCGGGCGTGCCAAGCCGGAGCCCGATCGGCAGACAGGCCGTGTTCTGGATCGCGTTCGTCGGCCTGGTCGCGGCCTTCGTCTATCTGTTCAAGGGCATCCTGTTTCCGTTCGTGCTCGGCATGACGATCGCCTATTTCCTCGATCCCCTGGTCGACCGCCTGGAGCGGACCAGACTGCCGCGGCCGCTGTTGTCGGCCCTGGTGCTGGCCGCATTCTTCGGCGCCGGCGTCGCCGTCCTGCTCATCATCGTTCCTCCGCTGCAGGCGCAACTCGTCGCCCTGGTGCGCGCGATCCCGGATCTGGTGACGTGGCTGAAGGAGCACCTGGCGGTGCAGCTGCAACGCTTCGAGGGCCAAATTCCGCCCGCAGAGATGCAGGAGCTGTCCGCGGTCGCAAAGGGTTACGCGGCCGACGCGGTCAAGTGGCTGGGCAGCGTCGTGGCCGGCCTTTGGACCGGAGGGCTCGCGATCGTCAATCTGGTGTCGCTCGTGATCGTGACGCCGGTGGTCGCCTTCTATCTGTTGAGCGACTGGGACCGCATCGTGGCGCGGGTCGACGGTCTTCTTCCCCGCGACCACGCGCCGGTCATCCGCCGGCAAGTGCGCGAGATGGATGAGATCATCGCCGCGTTCGTGCGCGGGGTGGGATCGGTGGCGCTCTTCTTCGCCGCCTACTACGGCATCGCGCTCAGCCTGGTCGGGCTCGACTACGGGCTGGTCGTGGGCATCGGCGCGGGCCTGATCACGTTCATTCCCTTCGTCGGTTCCGTCCTCGGCTTTTCCGTGGCCGTCGTGCTGGCGCTGTTCCAGTTCGAGAGCTGGACGCCGGTGGCGATGGTGGCGGGCGTGTTCGTCGTCGGTCAGCTGCTCGAGAGCAACGTCATCACGCCCAAGCTGGTGGGCGAGCGGATCGGCCTACATCCGGTCTGGGTGATGTTCGCATTGCTGGGCGGCGGGCTGCTGTTCGGGTTCGTGGGCGTGCTGCTCGCGGTTCCCGCGGCCGCGGTCATCGGGGTGCTGGTGCGCTTCGCCATCGGCCAGTATCTCGAAGGCCCGTTCTACAAGGGCACGGGCGGCGGCGCGGGCGGCGGCCCGGCCGGGCCAAGGCATGAACGGTGAGCCCAGGGCGCCAACTTCCGCTCGATCTTCCGCACCGTCCCGCGCTCGGGTTGGAGGATTTCCTGGTCGCGCCCTGCAACGTCGGGGCGGTCCGCTGGATCGACCGCTGGCCCGATTGGCCTGGCCCGGTGCTGGCGATCACGGGGCCGTCCGCGTGCGGCAAGACCCATCTCGCCCACGTCTGGCAGGCGCGTAGCGGGGCCGCGATGCTGTCGGCC
>JBAVNO010000100.1:0-2472 GCA_049691095.1 Alphaproteobacteria bacterium
CCCGCTCGCTGCCGCGGCACGGCCGGGCCGCCTGTCCCGGCCGCCTTTGGCGCGATGATCGACCGTGTGGATGCCCTCCTGTTGCGACCGGGTGAGCCCCGTGTCGGCGGCCCGTACCGTCGAAAAATACCTTGGCCTCGGCCCGCCCCCAATGGAAAAACCGGCCGCGCGGCGGGAAACCGGCCCGGGCCGGCAGGGCGAATCTCCTGGAAGACGAAAGGCTTGCAAGAACCGTGGCCATGGATTAGCAAGTCATGGCGCCGCCTTGGCGCCCGCCATCGCCGGACCACGTCCATGGATCTCGATGCCTTTTTCGACGCCGAGTTCGCCGAGCACGAGGCCGTGACACGGGCCACGGCGGCCGCGCTGCGCCAGCCCTTCGCGCGCCTGGTGGGCGTCTGCGCGCAGGCGGTGCGGGGAGGCGGCAAGATCCTGTTCTTCGGCAACGGCGGCAGCGCCGCGGACGCGCAGCACCTCGCAACCGAGCTCACGGTGCGCTTTTCCAAGAACCGTGATCCGATCGCCGCCTTGGCCCTCACCACCGACACCTCCGCGCTGACCGCCATCGGCAATGACATCGGTTTCGAATACCTGTTCGCCCGTCAGATCGAGGCGCTGGGAAAACCCGGCGACGCGGCGATCGGGATCACCACCTCGGGCCGCAGCGCCAACGTCGTGCGTGCGCTGCGCGCGGCCCGCGAGAGGGGCCTGATTGCCGCCGCGCTTTCGGGCGGCAATGGCGGCGAGTTGGTGGGCGTGGCCGATCCCCTGTTGGTCGTGCCTTCCGCCGTCACCGCGCGGATCCAGGAAATGCACATCACGCTCGGGCAGATTCTATGCGCCGCGCTCGAACGCGAACTGGGCCTCGTCTAGGCGCGCCGCGCTCGACCGGGGCCCGCCCGGAGGCCCGCTGGGCGTGTGGCCGGTTGGCATGTGGCCGGTTGGCGGGTGATGGGCGGCGGCGTAGGATGGCCGCGGGCGGGAAGGCGAGATGACCGAGAAATCCGAGCTTGCGGCGCTGGTCGAACGGCTTGGCACGGGACGCGTGCTGTGCGTGGGCGACGTCATGCTCGACCGCTACGTGTACGGCGACATCGAGCGCATCTCGCCCGAGGCGCCGATCCCGGTCCTCAGGGTCGAACGCGAGGTGCCCGCGTTGGGCGGGGCCGGGAACGTGGCGCGGAACGTGGCGGCGCTGGGCGGGTTCGTGCGCCTCATCGCGGTGGTGGGCAACGATCCTGCAGGGGCGCAGGTCCGTTCGCTGCTCGAGGCCGAAGACCGGATCGCGCCGGCGCTGCTGGTGGACGAGACCCGGCGCACCACCATCAAGACCCGGTTCGTCGCCGCGCGGCAACAGGTCTTGCGCGCCGACCGCGAATCGAACGGCGCGATTTCCGACCGCATCCGCTCCGCCCTCCTGTCGCTGACCTCCAAGGAGATTGCCGGTTGCGGCGTCATGGTCCTGTCCGACTACGGCAAGGGCGTGCTGTCGGCGGAAACGGTGCGGGGCCTGATGGCTACCGCGCGGGGCGCGGGACGGCCGGTGGTCGTCGACCCCAAGGGCAAGGATTTCTCCCGCTACCGCGGTGCGAGCCTGATCACGCCCAACCGGCGCGAGCTGGCCGAGGCCGCGGGATCGGCACTGGACGGGGACGACGCCATCGTTGCCGCGGCGCGCCGGGTCATCGACACCTGCGGCATCGAGGCCGTTCTCGTGACGCGCAGCGCGGAAGGCATGACGCTCGTTCCCGCCCACGGAAGCGCGCAACACGTTCGTGGCGAGGCGCGCGAGGTGTTCGACGTGTCGGGTGCCGGCGATACGGTGGCGGCGGCGGTTGCCGTTGCGATGGCGGCGGGCATCCCGATTCCCGAAGCCATGCGGCTTGCCAACGCCGCCGCCGGGATCGTGGTGGGCAAGGTGGGCACCGCGGTGGTTCACGCCGACGAGCTGGTGACGGCGCTCCACGCCCAGGACTTGCTCGCGGGCGAGGAGAAGGTCGCAACCCTCGCCGCCGCCCTCGACAAGGTCGCGGGCTGGCGCAGCAAGGGGCTGAAGATCGGCTTCACGAACGGCTGCTTCGACCTGCTGCATCCGGGCCATGTGTCGCTCCTGGCCCAGGCCAAGGGGGCCTGCGACCGTCTCGTCGTGGGGCTCAACAGCGACGCCTCGGTGCGCCGGCTCAAGGGCGACGGCCGGCCGGTCCAGTCCGAGGCCGCGCGGGCCCAGGTCCTGGCTTCGCTCGCGAGCGTCGATCTCGTGGTGGTGTTCGCCGACGATACGCCGATCCGCCTCATCGAGGCGATTCGGCCCGACGTGCTGGTCAAGGGAGCCGATTACCGGCACGCCCAGGTGGTGGGCGCGGACATCGTGCGCGCCTATGGCGGACGCGTGGTGCTGGCCGATCTCGTGGAAGGCCACAGCACCACGGCCACCATCGCCCGCATGAGCGGATGACGGATGCGGCGCCGCGT
>JBAVNO010000101.1:0-8361 GCA_049691095.1 Alphaproteobacteria bacterium
GCGATCAGCGCCTTCTCCAGCCGGTAGCGAAGGATGATATGGGCCGGATAGGTGACCTCGTCGGCGTCGACCCGGATCGCACCCGGCACCACGCGGGTGTAATGGCGGTAAAGATTCTCGGCCGACCAGGCGGGACCCTTGCCCCCGAACGCCTCGGCCATCAGGGGCGCCGCGAACTCCAGGAACGCGCGGCTGCGGCAGGCCTGCATCTCCATCAGAAGCGATTGGCTCTCGTGCAGGCACATGGAGTGGATGCGGCCCACCGGTTGGAACCGCCAGGCCTTGGGCAGGCCCTGTTCATAGAGCGCATGGCCGGTCTCGTGGACCACGCCCATGAGCGACTTGGTGAAATTGCTCTCGTCGTAGCGCGTGGTGAGGCGCACGTCCCCGGGCGCGCCGCCGCAGAACGGGTGCAGGCTGACGTCGAGCCGCCCGTGATCGAAATCGAAGCCCAAGACCCGCATCAGCTTGAGGCCGAGCTCGCGCTGCGCCGCCGCCGGGAATCGATCGCTAAGGGGGATGGGCGGCGGATCGCGCCGCTGCTTCTCCAACACGGCGGGCAGGAAATCGGGGAGGAACTTGGCCAATGGCGCGAACAGCCGGTCGATTTCCGCGGACCGGGTTCCGGGCTCGAAGCTGTCGAGGAGGGCGTCGTAAGGCGCGCAGCCGAACCGCTCCGCCTTGGCGTCCGCGATCTGGCGCGTCAGCGACAACACGGTCTCCAAGAACGGCCGCACGGCGGCGAAATCCGAGGTCGGTCTCGCGGCGCGCCAGCGCATCTCGCAGGCCGAGCACGCCTTGGCCAGCGCTTCCACGACCTCGGCCTCGACGGCGGTCGCATGCAGCCATTGGCGGCGCATCTCGGCCAGGTTCGCCGCCTGCCAGGGGTCGAGCCCGGGCTCGGCTTCGGCCGCGGCCAGACGGTCGCCGATCCGGGGATCGTTCAGCATGTCGTGGCACATGACCTTGATGGTCGCGAGCTGCTCACCGCGGCCCTCGGCGGCGCCGTGGGGCATCATGGTCGACATGTCCCAATGCAGGATGGAGTCGACGTCCCGCAGCACGGCAATGCGCTTGAAGGTCGATTCGAGCTGTTCGTAAGCGGTCATATCATCAATCGTGGCTCAGGGCTGGCCGTGGCTCAAGGCCGGGGTTATGGGTTGGCCGGGTTATGGGTAGCCCCGGGTTCGGGGCGGCCGGTGGAAGGCAGGCGGCGCAGGGGGCGAATTCGCGCCTATCGCGAGGGCCAGCCCGGAATATGGGGTCGCGGCAGCCGCGCCGCCAGTCGGGCCTGGGCCAGCCGGGCGGGAACGAGCCGGAACCCGGGGCTCATGCGTCGGGCACGTGGTGGTAGACGAAATAGATGACGACGAGCGCGATCGCGAGCGAATACCAGGTGATGGCATATTGCAGGTGGTCGTTGGGCAGAACGATCCGCGCCTGTCCGCCCAGGGGCAGGCCGCCGGGGTTGGGGGTGGCGTCCGCCTCGACGTAATAGGGGCGCACGTTCGTGAGCCCGGCGTGCCGGGCCATGGCCGGGATGTCGGCGTAGAACCAGAAATTCTTCTCGGGGACGTTGTCGGGGGTGAAGCGGCTGCGCCTGCCGTCGCGGCGGATCAGGCCCTCGACGGTCACCGGTCCTTCCACCTGGCCGGCCTGGCGGGTCGCGGGGTCCTTCTTGTTGAGGGGCACGAAGCCGCGGTCGATGAGGGTGACGGCGCCGTCCTCGCCTATCAGCGGCGTGAAGATCTGGAAGCCCAGCTCGCCGGACTTCAGTTCCCGGGCCGGCATGTAAAGCTCGCGGTCGTGCAGGAAGTGTCCCGATGCCCGCACGTGGCGGAATTCGAGCGCGGCGATGTCGGCTCCGGCTTCCGGCAGCGCCACCGGCGGCGCCGTGACGCGCTCCGTGCGCTCGGTGATCAGCGCCACCTTCCAATGCAGCCGGTGGACCTGCCACGTCCCCAGGGCCAACAGGACCAGGAGCGCCGGGATCGTCGTCAGCGTGGGAACGAGGGTGAGGCGGAAGCGCAGCCCGAAGACCCGGAATTCGAAGCCCTTACTCCGAGGCATCGTATTCCTTGGCGCCGTGCCTAAACTGGAGCGCGATCAGCAGCGACTTGACGACGCGAAGCATGCCCAGCGAGAGGCCGAGGACGATCGGGGGCCACAGCAGGACGTGCACCCACATCGGCGGCCCGAACCACGCCTCGGTGAGCAAGGCCAGGCCGACGACGACGAAGCCGAGCACGAGAATCACGAACACCGCCGGGCCGTCGCCGGGATCGCTGGCGCCCAATTCGAGGCCGCAGACCGAGCACCGCTCGACGACGTTGAGCAGGCCCTTGTACAGCCTGCCTTCGCCGCAGCGCGGGCAGCGGCTCGTCAGCACCACCCGGAGGACCGAGGGCAGGCGCGCCTGTTGCCC
This sequence comes from Alphaproteobacteria bacterium, assembly GCA_049691095.1. Classification (GTDB taxonomy): domain Bacteria; phylum Pseudomonadota; class Alphaproteobacteria; order DATDPM01; family DATDPM01; genus JBAVNO01. Next base: position 2,426 of record JBAVNO010000101.1, read on the forward strand.
CGCGCTCACGTACGGCGTGCCGCGACGCGCGTTCTCACGAGAAGAACGGGCGCCAATAGACGAAGGTGAACAGGAACAGCCACACCACGTCCACAAAGTGCCAGTACCAGGCCGCGGCCTCGAACCCGAAATGATGATCGGGCTTGAAATGGCCGAGATAGGCCCGCACCAGGCACACGGTCAGGAAGATCGTGCCGATGATCACGTGCGCCCCGTGGAACCCGGTCGCCATGAAGAAGGTGGAGGCGTAGATGCCGTCGGTGAAGCCGAACTGGGAATTGGCGTATTCGTGGGCTTGGAGGGAGGTGAAGGTGGCGCCGAGCACGATCGTCACCAGAAGCCCGAGCAGAAGCTGCTGGCGGTTGTTCTCGCGCAGCGCATGGTGCGCCCAGGTGACCGTGACGCCCGAGGTGAGCAGGATGATGGTGTTGAGGAACGGAACGCCCCACGGGTCGAACACCTTGCCCTGGAGCGAAACCGGCGGCCATGTCCCGCCCAGCACCTGGGTGCGGGTGATCATCTCGAGACTGTTGGCGCCGCCGGGATAGAGGCTGGCGTCGAAATAGGCCCAGAACCAGGCGACGAAGAACATCACTTCCGAGGCGATGAACAGCGCCATGCCGTAGCGGAGCCCGATCTGCACCACCGGCGTGTGGTCGCCCTGGCTCGCCTCGCGGATGACGTCGCGCCACCAGCCCGCCATGGTGAAGATCATCAATGCGACGCCGATGACGAACAGCACCGGCCCCCCCTGGTGCAAAAGAAGGACGAGGCCGTATGTCAGACACAGCGCCGACAGCGCGCCCACCGCGGGCCACGGGCTCGGGTTGACGAGATGGTAGGGGTGTTTGGCGGTTTCGGTCATTCTTCGGACTCTCTTTCCAGAATGGTTATTGCCTCAATTAGCCTCAAACCGCGCGGCGGCGCGGATCAATTGACCGTGACGCCGCCCGCGGCGGCGTCATGGCTCACCTGCTTGGTCCCGTTCCCCTGGTCGGCGTTTTTGGCGCGGTAGAAGGTGTAGGACAAAGTGATGGTGTCGATGTCGTCGAGATTGTGGTCCTTCATGATCGAGGGGTCGACGAAGAAGGTCACCGGCATCTCCGCTTTCTCTCCCGCCTTCAGCCGCTGCTCCGTGAAGCAGAAGCACTGGAGCTTGTCGAAATAGAGCCCCGCCTTGTCGGGCGCGACGTTGAACACCGCCTGGCCGGTGATCGGCTCCTTCGCGTTGTTCCGCGCCGTGAAGAAGACGAGCGCGCTTTCTCCGACGTGCACCTTCACCGGCGCTTTCGGCGGCTCGAAGGTCCAGGGGAGCTGCGCGCTGGTGTCGGTGTTGAAGCGCACCGTGATCATGCGGTCCGCCACCGCGCGCGGCGCCTCGCGCGCCACCTGGGTCGTGCCGCCGTAGCCGGTGGTGCTGCAGAACAAGCGGTAGAGCGGCACGCTCGCGGCCGTAAGCCCCGCCATGGCGGCGAGCACCAGGCACAGCGCCAGGACGGTGCGCGCGTTGCGATTTTTCGACAGCAAGGACATCGTCACTGCCCCATCATCTTGACGATGGTGATGAAGTAGAACAGCACCACCAGCGCCCCCAGCACCAAGAGGAACGTGAGATTCTTCGTCCGCTGACGCCGATGCCGACTGCTCATGGCCGCCTCCGCCGCGCTCATGCGGCACCGCCCGCCCAAGCATCGGCCACCAGCGCGGCGAATACGAGGAAAAGATAGACGATGGAGAATCCGAACATGCGCTTGGCGCTGCGGTCCGTGTCGTCGAACCAGACCGTGATCGCGAGCCCCAGGAACGCGGCGCCCAGCAGGGCGGCGGTCACGCCGTAGAGCGCGCCGGACATGCCGATGAACCACGGCGCCAGGGTGACCGGAACCAGGACCAGCGTGTAGAACAGCATCTGCTTCTTCGTCTCGCGCTTCCCGGCCACCACGGGGAGCATGGGGATCCCCGCCTTGCCGTAGTCCCCGGCCCTGAACAGCGACAGCGCCCAGAAATGGGGCGGCGTCCACAGGAAGATGATGGCGAACAGCAGCAGCGACTCGATGCCGACCTGTCCGGTGACCGCGGCCCATCCGATCATGGGCGGGAACGCGCCCGAGGCGCCGCCGATCACGATGTTCTGAGGCGTGCGCGGTTTGAGCCACATCGTGTAGATGAACACGTAGAAGCAGATGGTGAGCAGAAGCAGCGCCGCCGCCACGTGGTTGACGGCCAGGCCCATCAGCGTCACCGACGCCACCGCCAGCACCACGCCGAATCCGAGCGCATCCCCCGGCGCGAGCCGCCCTTTGGGCAGCGGCCGGCCCCGCGTGCGCGCCATGCGCGCGTCGATGTCGCGCTCGTACCACATGTTGATGGCGCCCGAAGCGCCGGCGCCCACCGCGATGCACAGGATGGCGACCGCGGCCAGCAGCGGGTGCAGGTGCCCGGGCGCGACGGCCATGCCCGCGAAGCCGGTGAACACGACCAGCGACATCACCCGCGGCTTGAGCAGCAGCACGTAGTCGCGCACGCCCGAGCCCTCGGCCTCGGCGGCCCGCTCGAACGCAGCCCCGTGGCTTATGGCCCCGTGGCTCACGGCTCCGTGGCTTACGGCCTCGTGGCTCGCCCCGACATGGCCCGCGGCATGAATGTCAACGGTGGTGTTCGACACGCCTTTCTCCGGTCACCGATACGCGCTTCGGGACTCCCGCTATTTGATCTGCGGCAGCTCCTCGTAGCTGTGGAAGGGCGGCGGCGAGGACAGCTGCCATTCGAGCGTGGTCGCGCCCGGCCCCCACGGGTTGGCGGCGACCTTGGCGCCGGCCGTGAAGGTGCGGAACAGCACCAACAGGAACACGAGCGTCGCCACGGTCGAAACCAGCGCGCCGACCGAGGACACCATGTTCCATCCCGCGAACGCGTCCGGGTAGTCCGGAATCCGGCGCGGCATGCCCGAGAGCCCCAGGAAGTGCATGGGGAAGAACGTCAGATTCACGCCGATGAACAGGAGCCAGAAATGGAGCTTGCCGAGCGCCTCGGGATATTGGCGTCCCGACATCTTTCCGAGCCAGTAGTAGAAGCCGGCGAAGATCGAGAACAGAGCGCCCATCGACATGGTGTAGTGGAAGTGCCCGACGACGTAATAGGTATCCTGCAGGACCGTGTCGACGCCGGCGTTGGCGAGAACCACGCCGGTGACGCCGCCCACCGTGAACAGGAAGATGAAGCCCATGGCGAACAGCATCGGGGTGCGGAACTCGACCGAACCGCCCCACATGGTGGCGATCCAGCTGAAGATCTTGATGCCGGTCGGCACGGCGATCACCATCGTCGCCGCCGTGAAGTAGGCCTTGGTGTCCACATCGAGGCCGGTCGTGTACATGTGGTGCGCCCATACCACGAAGCCGACCGCGCCGATCGCCACCATGGCATAGGCCATGCCGAGATAGCCGAACACCGGCTTGCGCGAGAAGGTGGAGATCACCTGGCTGATCATGCCGAAGCCCGGGACGATGAGGATGTACACCTCGGGATGGCCGAAGAACCAGAACAAATGCTGGTACAGCAGCGGATCGCCGCCGCCCTCGGCCGCGAAGAACGAGGTGCCGAAATTGCGGTCGGTGAGCAGCATGGTGATGCCGCCCGCCAGAACGGGAAGCGACAGCAGCAGAAGGAACGCGGTCACCAGGACCGACCACACGAACAGCGGCATCTTGTGCAGCGTCATGCCGGGTGCGCGCATGTTGAAGATGGTGGTGATGAAATTGATCGCGCCCAAAATCGACGACGCGCCCGCCAGGTGCAGGCTGAAGATCACCATATCGACGGCCGCGCCGGGATGGCCCGAAGTGGACAGCGGCGCGTAAACGGTCCAGCCGGTGCCGGCGCCCCCGTCGGTGAAGACCGATCCCACCAGCAGCGTGATCGAGGGGACGAGCAGCCAGAAGCTGATGTTGTTCATGCGCGGGAACGCCATGTCCGGCGCGCCGATCATCAGCGGCACGAACCAGTTCCCGAAGCCGCCCATCATCGCCGGCATGACCATGAAAAACACCATGATCAGGCCGTGGGCCGTCAGGAACACGTTGAAGACCTGATTGTCGGCGAAGAACTGGAGGCCGGGCTCCGCCAGCTCCATCCTGATTATGACCGAAAAGAAGCCGCCCACGATACCGCCGCAGACCGCGAAGATCAGGTACATCGTGCCGATGTCCTTGTGGTTGGTCGATAACAGCCACCTTCTCCACCCGGTCGGGTGTCCGTGGTCTTCGTGCGCGCCTGCGGTCTTGACGTAGCTCATGATTCTAGCCCTGTCCTTGGTGTCTCAGTTGGCGCCCGCGTGCGCGACCTGGGTCGCCGCCGGCGGTGATTGTTTGGCTCCTGTCGCGGCGCTCGCGGTCTTCGCCGCTTCCGCCTGTTGCTTGGCCCAGTCCGCGAAGGCCTCCTTCGAGACCGCCTTGATGGCGATCGGCATGTAGCCGTGGTCGATTCCGCACAGCTCCGAGCATTGGCCGTAATAGGTGCCCTCGCGCTCGATCTTGAGCCAGGTCTCGTTGAGGCGGCCGGGAATACTGTCCATCTTCACCCCCAGCGAGGGCACGGCCCAACTGTGGATGACGTCGTCCGACGTGAGCTGGACGCGCACCGTGGTATCGACCGGCAGCACCACGAAATTGTCGGTGTCGAGAAGGCGGATGGGCTCGTTCCCGGCCGCGTCCGCCTGGCTGCTGCAGTCTTCGGCGGTGCGGCACTTCAAGATGGCGTCGAACGCGATGTTTCCGTCATCGGGGTAGACGTACGACCAGTACCACTGGTGGCCGGTCACCTTGAGCGTCATGTCCGCGGACGGCACCACGTTGGCGAAATAGAGCAGCTTGAAGGACGGAATGGCGATGAAGACCAGAATCAGAACCGGGATCACCGTCCACGCCACCTCGAGCGGCGTGTTATGGGCGGTGCGGGTCGGATTGGGATTCCGTTTGCGGTCGAAACGCACCACCACGTAGATCAGAAGCGCCAAGACGAACAGCGTAATCGCGGTGATGATCACCAGGAGCTCGTTGTGGAACCCGACGATCTCATGCATCACCGGCGATGCGGGCTCCTGGAAATTCATTTCCCACGGCCGCGGTTTGTCGGCCCATGCGGCGCTGCCTGCGACCATGAGACCGACCGATGCCGCCAGCGCGGCCCAACCCTTCTTCAGATGCATTCTTCCCTGCCCAAGAGACATTGATTCGCGATACACGATTGCATGCGGTGCTTGGCGCTGCGGTTGTCGTAGCCCCCTCGCGGCCGATTCGAACTTCGTTGCCCCGCGCCTTCATTGTGTCGTGGCGCAATCCGGCCGGTGTGATCGGGAAACATACACACAGTCGCTCCAATGCTCAACCAAAACGACCGCCGCCGCCGAGGCCCAACCGGTCCTCGCGCGGACGTTGCATCGGCGCTCGGAAAGGCCCGAAAAACGCGTGTGTCCAAGCCCGTGCCGACCCGCCCGATGGTCGTTTGCCCGCGACCGGCCGCCGGTCCGAACGGCCGCCCGGCAGAACCACTTTGCGGCCGCCGAGAGCGCGCGGCGGCGGGCCCGAAGGGAGTGGCCGGGTCCGATCCCAAGGGCTTGGCGGGCCATGGAAAACCCGGTCGATGTCGGAGTAGGCGGGTCGGGGCTGCAGAACGCGCCCGCGGCCCCTATATAGAGTGATACAAAGATGCAACAGGTGCCGTGCCGTCTTCGCTTGGACCGGGGAACCGCCCCGCGCCGGCGGCCTTCCGTAAGCAGGAATGGCGGGCGCGCCTGAGGCCCGGTTCAGGCCGAGTTCAGACGGACCGGGCCAGATTCGGGAGCCCGGTCAATGGGCCCTGGATTTGCGACGAACGAGCGAGGAGCAGGAGATGGCCGACTTCACCGGAACCGAGGACGTGTTCTTCCGTCACGCGGG
>JBAVNO010000102.1:0-2563 GCA_049691095.1 Alphaproteobacteria bacterium
TGGGGCCCGCTCCGAGATGGTGCAATCGCCCCACGATCCCGCCTTCACGCAAACCGCCGCTGGACGCGACCCTCAAAATGAGGGAAACTGACGTCCTGACAAGGGTTTAAACAGCGGTTTCAACCCCTGGGGGCAGGTTTCAGGGATGGCGAAGCTCCTCCGCCTCGCCGAATATCGACGGTCGCAGCGGGTGATCACCTTCGATCGCCACGAGATGAATCTGCTGTTGGCCCTCTACAGCCGGCGCGTCGCCATGGGCGAATGGCGCGATTACGCCATCGACCTCGACGGCGGCATGGCCGCATTTTCCGTCTTCCGGCACAGCGACGACCGCCCCCTCTTCACCATCGCCAAATGCGCGGGCTCCCCCGCCGATGGACCGGGCGGGCGGGGCTATATCCTGTTCAACGGAGCCCAGATCCTGCGCCGCGGGCGCGACATTCGCGATGTGCTGAGCGCGTTCGAGCCGCCGCTGCGTCTCGTCGGGCGGGCTTAACCGACCTAATCCAACTGGGCTCGCGGCTATGATCAGGATTCGCCATTTTGTCGCGGGTTCAGCCGAGAGATAATCCGGGTAATGATTCGATTATCCATGATCGTATTCACGGAACGCCGTTTGCTGCCAGTGCGTTGGCGTCGTGAAATATTATGAGGGCCTGGCTAACGCCGAAAGATGCATTTTTAGTTTCTGTGTATGAGATCACGGTTACTGTGGTGCTGAGGCTGTAATAGCGATAAAGAAATGCAAATGCGGCCAAAGTCGGTTTGGGGCCTTTGCGAAAAGGAGAATTGTTAATGACTGTCGCCCCGTTATTCGCTCCAACCGTCTCGCGTCCTCAGCGCAATGGTGCACAACGTGCGGATGGCGGTGATGCCTATGAGATTTACTTGGGCGATTCGTTTGGCTGGCTTGACTCCCGTGAATCGAATTCGATTCATGCGATTGTGACTGACCCGCCTTACGGACTCAAAGAATATAGCGAGACTGAGAAACAGAAGCTCCGAAAAGGGCGTGGTGGAATTTGGCGAATTCCGCCGGCGTTTGATGGATGCAAGCGGAGCCCATTGCCTCGCTTTACCGTCTTGGACGAAATTGACCGTTCTAGTCTGCGTTCATTCTTTGCCGAATTTGCACGACGAGTTATGCGCGTGCTGGTTCCGGGTGGTCATATTTTAGTTGCGACTAATCCGTTGCTTTCCCATCTTGTCTATCTCCCTCTGATAGATGCCGGTTTCGAAAAGCGTGGTGAAATAATCCGTTTGGTTCAAACCCTTCGGGGTGGTGACCGACCGAAGAATGCGCATACGGAATTTAGCGGAGTAACTGTAATGCCTCGGTCCGGATGGGAGCCTTGGGGCTTGTTCAGGAAGCCGTGCGAGGGTCGGGTGCAAGATAATTTGCGTAAATGGGGAACTGGTGGCCTTCGTAGAGTCTCTGACAACGAGCCATTTATGGATGTGATTCGCTCAGCGCCGACACGCCCGGAGGAACGAGCGATCGCCCCCCACCCGTCACTAAAGCCCCAAGCGTTTATGCGACAGCTTGTCCGTGCAGCTCTTCCCTTGGGCAGGGGTTTTGTTCTAGACCCATTTATGGGCGCCGGATCAACGGTCGCTGCTGCTATTGCCGTTGGCTACAAAAGCATCGGAATCGAACTCGACCCCGCTTATTACCGTATTGCGCGGAAAGCAGTCCCGATGCTTGCTCAATTAAATTTGAATGGTGCAAACTCGGGCAGTAGTCCCGCCGGGGGGAATGGTGCCGCGTCTGCCAAAAAATCTAAAGCCAATTCACATCAGTAAAGCGGTCGATTTCGTCGAACAACAAACCGCAGAGCTTGTCGATCTGTATTTCGAGCAAGCTAATGTCTTTAGCGGCATCGTGGGAATATTTGGTGTCAAGGCTCTCGACGCCATAAGTCCTTACAAAAAGCACAAACACCCTGATGTCGCCCAGCAGCGGTTCCCTGATCTTTCCTTAGGCGGAAAATTGAACCCGCCCCCGCAGTTTGCCCTTGAGTCAAAAGGCAGTACACGGCCTTGGGCGATCCAATCGCATTACGATCATTCTGGATGGTACGTGGTTTGGCGCTATCTGGTTGATGCGACGAGAACGATTAAACCCGGTCGTCCAGTGGTGATTTGGCGGGTCGACGTGGTTTTCCTGGATAAGGACGACTGGAAATATGAGGGCAGCACCGCCAGCTCGCTCGGTGGCGGACGGACTCACACATTTGGCTTGCGCTTGCCTGCCCAAAAGTTACGCGATGCCGCAGCCTACACGCTGCCGGGAATCGCGCTTCGCGGTGGGAAGCCCGTCGTCGTTTAAACCGAACCCGAGCGGAAATCAGAAGACTCTAAACGTAATTAAATTTCGACAGCGTCGGGCGGAAAGCCTGAAGAGTCCTGAAGATAAGAGTGGGACGCCTTACCGGCGGCCGATACGGGGCGCGCCGCCGTGGGTCGATTCGCTCGGTCCGAAGCTGGCGAGAATCTTGGTCGATTCGTGGGCCTTCTCGATGCACTTGGTCAGCATGCCGAGGATTTCGATATTGTTGTGAAG
>JBAVNO010000103.1:0-2699 GCA_049691095.1 Alphaproteobacteria bacterium
CTACGAGGCGGCGGCCCGCGCCTTCGCGCCGCAGGATGCGGCATCAAACGCGCAGGCCGGGCTCGCGGTGCTGGATGCCCCGCCCCAGGCCCGCGGCCCCGATGAAGGCGATGTATCCGGGACGGAAGCGCGGTTCCCGCTCGGCGTCGCGCGGGCGCAATTGCACGGCACCTACATCGTGGCGCAGACCGAAGACGGGATCGTCATCGTCGACCAGCACGCCGCCCACGAGCGCCTCGTCTACGAGAAGATGAAGGAGGCGATCGCGCAAGGCGGTGTTGCGCGCCAGGCCCTCCTCATCCCCGAGGTGGTGGAGGTGGGCGAGGATGCGGCCCGGCGTCTCGGCGCGCGCGCCGAAGATCTGGCCCGCCTCGGCCTGGTGCTGGAACAGTTCGGTTCTGGCGCGCTGCTGGTGCGCGAGGTTCCGGCGCTCATCGCCGAGGGCGACATCGCGGCCCTGGTGCGTGACCTGGCCGACGAGTTGGCCGAGATGGGCGAGGCGCTGTCGCTCAAGGAACGCATCGCGGAGGTCTGCGGCACCATGGCCTGCCACGGGTCGATCCGCGCCGGGCGGCTGCTCACGCTCCCTGAGATGAACGCGCTGCTCCGCGCGATGGAGGCGACCCCCCATTCGGGCCAGTGCAACCACGGCCGGCCCACCTATGTGGAGCTCAAGCTCGCCGACATCGAGAGACTGTTCGGCCGCCGGTAGATGGCCGTAACCGGTTCGCCGCCGAATGGGCCGCCCGGAGACGGCCCGCCCCCGGATGGGCCGCCCCAAGGTGCCCCCCAGAAGGACATTCCGCCGGCTCCGCGCCCGCGCAGCCGGATGCCGCGCACCGTGTGGGTGCTGGGGCTGGTCAGCCTGTTCATGGACACCAGCTCCGAGATGATCCACTCGGTGCTGCCCCTGTTCCTGGTCTCGGGGCTGGGCGCGAGCGTGATCGCGGTCGGCGTCATCGAGGGCATCGCCGACGCCACCGCCCAGGTGACCAAGGTCTTCTCCGGCACGCTCAGCGACTGGCTGGGCCGGCGCAAGATGCTGACCGTGCTGGGCTACGGGCTCGCCGCCGCGACCAAGCCGATCTTCCCGCTCGCCACCGGCATGCCGGAGGTGCTGTTCGCGCGCTTCCTCGACCGCTTCGGCAAGGGCATCCGCGGCGCGCCGCGGGACGCGATGATCGCCGATGTGACGCCGCCCCATCTGCGGGGCGCGAGCTACGGGTTGCGCCAAGCGCTCGATTCGGTGGGGGCGGTGGCGGGGCCGCTCCTGGCCGCGGCGCTGCTCGCCGTGCTCGCGGGCAACATGCGGCTGGTGATGTGGGCGGCGGTCGTCCCCGCCATCCTCTCGGTCTCGGTGCTCGTCTTCGGTATCAAGGAGAAGGCGCCCAAGGAACCGACGGCGCGCCGGATGATTCTCCAGGCCGCCGATTTCGTGTTCCTCGGCTCCCGCTACTGGACCTTCGTGTTCGTCGCCGTGGGGCTGACCATGTCCCGCTTTAGCGAGGCGTTCCTCCTGCTCCGGGCGCAGAACGTGGGGCTCGCGCCTTCGCTCGTGCCGTTGGTGTTCGTGGCCATGAACATCGTGTTCGCGATCGCCTCCTTTCCCGCCGGGCGCTTGTCCGACCGCATCGGCCGCGACTCGCTGCTGGTGGCCGGGTTCGCGGTCCTGGTCCTGGCCCAGGCGCTGGTGGCGCTGGCCCACGCACCCGCTCTCGTCTTCGCCGGGGCCGCCCTGTGGGGGCTCCATCTCGGCCTGACCCAAGGCGTGTTCTCGGCCATCGTCGCCGACCTGGCGCCGGCCGCGCTCCGGGGCACCGGCTTCGGGATTTTCTATCTCGCCACCGGGCTCGCGCTTCTGGTGGGGAGCGTCGTCACCGGCTGGCTGTGGCAGCATTTCAGCCCCGCGGTTCCGTTCGCCGCCGGCGCGGTGCTGGCCGCCGTTTCGGTCGTGGCCTTCCTCGTCTTCAAGCGCCTCAACCGCCTCGCGCCGTAAGATTCAGGCCGACTCCGTCTTTCGCGGGGCGAGCAAAATGACCCGCGCCGCGCCGTATCGGCGCTCATCTAAAGTCTCGAATCCTTGCGGAGCCGCGAATTTTTCCCGCGCGCCCACCTCCACCACCACGACCGCATCCTCGGCGATCCATCCCGCCCGGCCCAGCGCCGCCAGCGCCGGTTGGGCGAGGCCCGACCCGTAGGGCGGGTCGAGGAAGAGAAGGCCGCAGGGCGCGGGCGCCTTGGGCGGCCTGGTGGCGTCGGCGCGCACGAACCGCGCGTTTTGGGTTTCGCCCAGCTTCTCGGCGTTTTCTTTCGCGATTTCGAGCACGGCCGGATCGGAATCGAGGAAGGTCGCGTGCGCCGCGCCGCGGGAGAGCGCCTCCAGCCCCATGGCCCCGGTGCCGCAGAAGGCATCACACACGCGCTTGCCCGATATGGGCGAGGAATCCGCGAATCGTCCGTGCGAGAGGATGTTGAACACGGCCTCGCGCGCCCTATCCGAGGTGGGGCGCACCCTTTTGCCCGCGGGCGCGGCGAGCTTCCTTCCCCTATGTTTCCCGCCGACGATCCGCATCGCCGCGTCCTTCCGTGGCCCCGCGCTTGTTCGCGCGCGTCTTCGTGCCGGCCTGGGCGCCGGCCTGGGGGCCTTTCGCGAATTTGCCGCCCACCTGATCGGCGATCACCTTGGCCGGAACCTCGGC
>JBAVNO010000104.1:0-4920 GCA_049691095.1 Alphaproteobacteria bacterium
GCCCGAACCACTTTGCTCTTGGTCCGCTTGCTTTGAATCCGCTTGCCGCCGGCCCGCTTGGTGGTGGCCCGTTTGCTTGAGGGCGCCTTGGTTCGGGGCGCCTTGGCGGCGGCGGTCTTGGCGTGCGCGCTCATGTCCGGCCCAGGAAGTTTTCGAGTGCGGCGACGAGGGCCCGCATCTCGTCCTCGCAGCCTATGGTAGCGCGAAGACATTCGGGAAGCCCGTAATTATCCACCCGGCGCAGGATGATGCCCTGCCCGCGCAGGAAGCGGTCGGCCGCGGGTGCCGCATGCTGCGCATCGTCGGGGAAGCGCACCAGCAGGAAATTGGTCTGGCTCGGGTAGACCGTCAGCCCCAGAGCGCCCAGGCGCTCGGCCAGCCAGGAGCGCCAGCGCCGGTTGTGCTCGCGCGCCGCCGTCTCAAACGCCGCGTCCTCGATGGCGGCGACGCCCGCGGCCTGGGCCGGGCCGTTGACGTTGAAGGGGCCGCGCACGCGGTTCAGCACGTCGGCGACCCGTGGCGGACAATAGGCCCAGCCCAGCCGCAGCGCGCTCAGCGCGTAGATCTTCGAGAAGGTGCGCGTCATGACCACGTTGTCGCCCGAATCCACCAGGGCGATCCCCGGGTCGTAATCGTCCGCGGTGACGAACTCGGCGTAGGCGGCGTCGATCACCAGCAGGATGTCGCCCCTGAGCCGCGCGCGAAGAGTCTTCATCTCGGCCGAGGTCAGGTAGCTCCCGGTCGGGTTGTTGGGGTTGGCGAGGAACAGAATGCGGGTGCGCGGCGTGACCTTGGAAAGAAGCGCGTCCGCATCGGCCTTCAAGTTGGTCTCGGGCGCGGCCACCGGCGCCGCCCCCGCGCTCAACGCCGCGATGGGATAGATGAGGAAGCCGTGGGCGCTGTAGAGCACCTCGTCGCCGGGCCCGGCATAGCAGCGCGCCAGCAGCGCCAGCAGCTCGTCGGAGCCGTTGCCGCACACGATGCGCGCGGGATCGAGCTTGAAGCGCCGAGCGATGGCCTCGCGCAGCGCGCGGACGTTTCCGTCGGGATAGCGGTGCAGCCGTCCGGCGCACGCCAAAAACGCCTCGACGGCGCGGGGGCTCGGCCCCAGCGCGCTTTCGTTGGAGGCGAGCTTGATGGGCTTGGCGATGCCGGGAAGTTCGGAGTCGCCGCCGACATAGGGCGCGATCTCCATGATCCCCTGCTTGGGCAAGAGCGGCGCCACGGGCGAGCCTTCAGGCGCGGCGGGTGGTGCCGCTTCCCGCCGCCTGCGCGCCACCCAGCGGTTCCGCATAGCCGCCGACGCGCACCACCCTCCAGATCGACCCGTCGGGCGCCTCGCGCAGGCGCTCGAGCCTGGGGTCGTCGGCGGCCAGGAACTCGCCGATCTCGATCAGGTACCACCACGCGGCCCCCGGCTCGCTGTCCTGCCATTCGCTGACGAACTGGGGCGCGAATCCGGCGGCCTTGGCGGACGACAGGAAGCGCGAGCGGGACAGTTCCGCCTGGGTGGCGATGGCGAGCAGCGAGCGGTCGGCGCCCGAGGGCTCCTGGGGCATCTGCGCGACCGCGACCGCCTGGGGATCGTCGGGCCGTCCGGTGGCGAGGAACGGCAGCCGCGAGATGACCCGCAGCGCATCGGGCTCTTCCGAGGCGAGGTGGCGCCACCACGGCTCCGGCTTCGATTCGTGGGGCCAGGGAAGGACGCCGACGGTGTTTCCCGACTCGCCGGCGGCGCGCACCACCTGTTCCACGTTGCTGAACCGGGTCATCGGCGTCGAGGCCCCGAAATGGTCCCGCGCCAGGTCCCAGTAATGGGGAAATTCGGCGGGCGCGAACACCGCCACCGAGAACGGTCCCTGGAGGCGGACCAGCGCCGACATGATCTCGCGCCAGATGTGGACCAGGGCCGCTACCGGGAAATTGCCGGTATGACGCTGGACCAGGCGGCGCAGGATGGCCGCCTCGCGGGCGGGACGCAGAAACGGCCCGTTGTCCGAGCCCTTGTGGCTGCGAACCTTCTCCACCACGGCGGTGCGCCGCATCAAAAGATCGTGGATGCCGTCGTCGATCTCATCGATCTCGCGGCGCAGGGCGTCCAGAGTGGGGCCGGATGAGGCCATGGGTGAAGCATGCCCTGAATCGGGGAGGCATAGTAGTAGTCGGTGACGCCCCCAAAATCAAAGAAAACGTTGACAGTGCCGCCGGTTGCTTCCTACGTATGCACGCCTTGCCATGACAACTTCAAACCACGTCCAGCGGCTCGTGAGCGCGGCGAACGGTCAAGAGTCCGGGCCGCCCGGCGGCGGCGAATTGCCCGGCCAGCGGGTGGTCCTGGGAGCGGACCGGCCGTTGAAGCTGGACAGCGGGACCGAGCTCGGGCCCTTCACGCTCGGCTACCAGACCTATGGCCGGCTCAACGCCGACAAATCGAACGCCATCCTCGTCTGCCACGCGCTGACGGGCGACCAGTTCGTGGCCGAGCCCCACCCCATCACCGGCAAGCCCGGCTGGTGGGACCTGATGGTGGGGCCGGGCAAGCCGCTCGACACCGGCCGCTACTTCGTGATCTGCGCCAACGTGCTGGGCGGCTGCATGGGCACCGTCGGCCCCAAGGAGATCGACCCCGCCACCGGCGAGCCTTACGGCCTCACGTTTCCGGTCATCACCATCGCCGACATGGTGCGGGCGCAGAAGCTGCTGATCGATCATCTCGGGATCGAGAAATTGTTCTGCGTCACCGGCGGGTCGATGGGCGGCATGCAGGTGCTGCAATGGGCGTCCGCCTATCCTGAGCGCGTCTTCACCGCGGTCCCGATCGCGGCGGCCGCGCGCCATTCGGCCCAGAACATCGCCTTCCACGAGGTCGGCCGCCAGGCGATCATGGCCGATCCCGACTGGTGCAATGGCGATTATCTGCGCCACGGCAAACGCCCCCACCGCGGCCTGGCGGTGGCGCGCATGGCCGCGCACATCACCTATCTGTCGGAGGCGGCGCTGCATCGCAAGTTCGGCCGCAGCCTGCGGGACCGTGGCGACTTTACCTACGGTTTCGAGGCCGAATTCCAGGTCGAGAGCTATCTCCGCCACCAGGGCATCACCTTCGTCGACCGCTTCGACGCCAACTCGTATCTCTACATCACCAAGGCGATGGATTATTTCGACCTCGCCCGCGAGCACGGCGGGCTGCTCGCCAAGGCGTTCGAGGACACCAAGGTGCGGTTCTGCGTCATCTCGTTCACCAGCGACTGGCTGTTCCCGACTCCCGAAAGCCGGCAAGTCGTCCATGCGCTGAACGCGGCGGCCGCCAATGTGAGCTTCGTCGAGATCGCCACCGACAAGGGCCACGACGCGTTCCTGCTGGAGGAGCCCGAGCTGCACGCCACCCTGACCGGGTTCCTCAACGGAGCGGCCGAGCACCGCGGCCTCAGATGAACGACCGCGACAGCGCCATCCAGGCCCGCCACGCGAAGCTCCGGCCCGACCTCAAGGTCATCGCCGACATGGTCCGCCCCGGCACACGGGTGCTGGACGTGGGCTGCGGCGACGGCGCGCTCCTCGATTACCTGGTCCATTTCCGGGACGTGGACGGGCGCGGCATGGAAATCAGCCAGGCCGGCGTGAACGCCTGCGTCGAGCACGGCCTCTCCGTCATCCAGGGCGACGCCGACACCGACCTCAAGGACTATCCGTCCGACGCCTTCGATTGCGTGATCCTGAGCCAGACGTTGCAGGCCACGAGCGAGCCGCGCGAGGTGCTGATCCAGCTGGTGCGGATCGGGCGCCGGGCCATCGTGTCGTTCCCGAATTTCGGCTGGTGGAAGGTGCGGCTCGGCCTGTTCCTGAACGGCCGGATGCCGGTCACCGAAGCCCTTTCGTATCAGTGGTACAGCACGCCCAACATCCACCTGTGCACGATCCGCGACTTCGTGGCGCTGTGCGGCGATCTCGGCATTCAAATCGTCGAGGCGGTGGCCTTGGGAACGCGCGGGAAGCTGCGCCGGTTCGCGTCCGAGTCGCCGCTTGCCAATCTGATGAGCGAGCAGGCGATCTTCCTGCTCAAGAAACGCTGAAGGTCCGGCCCCGATCCGCGGCGCGCGCCCGCGCCGGGGTCTGGGTGATGGGGACGAACAGCGGACGCCGCCGGACCTCTTTGGCCGGGGTCGCGGCGTAGACTTGCTTCGCCGCCTCCACCAGCACCACGCCGGCAAAGGTCTGGAACATCCTGTCGCCGATGCGCTCCCACGCGGCCGCCGCGGTGAGCATCACGCGCGACGAGGTGGGCGGCATGTAGAGGGCCGCGGCAAAGCCCACCGGCGTGAACATGTTGTCCCTGAGAAGGCGCGAGAGCTGGGACGGCGTGAAGGGATGGCCGTGGCCGAACGGGCTGCGGTCGAGCCGCGCCCACAGCCCGCGCCGGTTCGGCGCCACCACCAGAAGCCGGCCGTTGCCCGCCAGCACGCGCCAGACCTCGCGCAGCATGGCGCGGACCTGCTCGGTGGACTCCAGGGTGTGGACCAGCAGCATCCGGTCGATCGCGTTGTCGGCGAAGGGAAGCTCGGCCTCGTCGGCGAGCGCCACCAGGCCGGGCCCGTCGGGAGGCCAGTGCAAAACCCCTTGCGAGGCCGGCATGACCGCCAGCACCCGCTCGGCCTCGCCGCGGAAG
The DNA here is from genome assembly GCA_049691095.1 of Alphaproteobacteria bacterium. Classification (GTDB taxonomy): domain Bacteria; phylum Pseudomonadota; class Alphaproteobacteria; order DATDPM01; family DATDPM01; genus JBAVNO01. The sequence goes on from JBAVNO010000104.1 coordinate 4,667, forward strand.
GGGCGCAGATACGGCGTGGCGTAGCCGAGCCCCAGGACCCGAAGACCCCGGACGTCGGGCCAGAATTCGCGCACGCGCCGCCGGATCAGCCGGCAGGCCACCTGCCCCAGGCTGGTTTCGTAGAAGTCCCTGAGATCGATCACGTCGGTCACCATGGCCCCCAATCTACCACACGGCCGCCGCCGCTAAGCCAGCCCCGGGGCCAGCCCCCGGGCTACGGGTGCGGCGGGTGCGGGACGAGTGCGGGGCCGGTG
>JBAVNO010000105.1:0-13499 GCA_049691095.1 Alphaproteobacteria bacterium
AAACGCGGTTCGCGGAAGGGCCGGGCACGGCCCCGCCGGCGCGGCTGACGGGCCCGCGACCGAGGGGCCGGAGAAGCCCGGCCTCGCCTCCCGTTTTGGAAATTATTATCGAGTTTTTGTTAGGTTAACGGCCCACGCCCGGCGAAAAACCGTTTGCCGCGCTTTGCGGCCGCGGTACAAGATCGATCATCGGGGGATGCCCAGTGACGATCAGCATTCTCGAGGCACCGGCTTCGGATATTCGGAACGGGGCGACGGGGATGGTCGCGCCGCGGCGGCGCAACCATCGGCCTTCACCGTGCGCTGGGAATGAGTGAACGAATCGAGTTCGAGGACGGATAGCATGACTTCCGCAGCCCTGATCGCGACTCGGGACCGAATCATCGCCGCCGCGCGGCTCCTGCCGCCGCTCGCGGTGGCGGGCCTGTTGGCGGCCAGCTGCGCCACGGCCCCGGCGCCCGATGCCACCGTCCAGTCGTCCGACGAGACCGGGCGCGTGCTTACGGTCGGATACGAGTCGATTTCCGAGCGCTACGTCGATTCGGTCGTCATCGGCAACGTCGCGCTCGCGGGCCTTCACGGGCTTTCCACCATCGATCCCGATCTCGATGTCCTGCGGGAGGGCGACAAGGTCGAGCTCGTGCAGGGCGGCGCCGTCAAGGCCAGCCTGCAGGCCCCCGACGATCACGATCCGGATGCGTGGGCCGCTCTCACGGCCAATGCCTTCACACTGGCGCGGGGCATGTCGGCGAAAATTTCCCAAGCGTCGGCGGATATCGAGCTGGACGCCGTATTCGGCAGGGCGCTGCCGACCCTGGACGAGTTCTCGCGCTATGCGGGACTCGAGACCGCGCGCATGCATCGCGCGTCGCGGGAGGGGTTCGGCGGCATCGGTTTCGAATTCACCCCCGCCGAGCAGGGCGCGCTCCAGGTGACCGCCATCATTCCCGATACGCCCGCAGCCAAAGGCGGCCTCAAGGTCGGCGACAAGATCATGGAGGTGGACGGGGCCACGGTTGCCGGTCTCGATCCCGCGGGCATCGCGCGGCTCTTGCGCGGGCGGGTCAATACCTCGGTCACGCTCATCGTCCGGCGCGACGGCGAGACCGGGCCCTTGCGGCTCACCTTCGAGCGAGATCTGATCGTGCCCACCACGGTCACAGCCAAGCGCGACGGCGATATCGGCTATCTGCACGTTTCGGGATTCAACCAGCGCACCGCCATCAGCGTCTCGCAGGCGTTCTTCGATCTCAAGGCCCAGGGGCCGCTCAAGGGCCTGGTCCTCGACGTTCGCAACAACCCCGGCGGGCTTCTCGATCAGGCCGTCGCGGTCGCCGATCTGTTCCTCAAAGACGGCGAGATCATCTCGACGCGGGGCCGCCATCCCGACAGCAGCCAGCAATTCGACGCCTCGGGCCAGGACATCAGCGACGGGCTTCCCATCGCGGTCCTGATCAACGGCGAGTCCGCGTCCGCGGCCGAGATCGTCGCCGCCGCCCTTCAGGACCGCGGCCGGGCGATCCTCGTCGGCTCGAACTCGTTCGGGAAGGGCACGGTCCAGAACGTGATTCGTCTTCCCAACGACGGCGAGCTCACCATCACCTGGTCCCGCATCTTCTCGCCGTCGGGCTTCGCCTTTCATCACCTGGGCCTGATGCCCAATGTCTGCACCAACAAGGCCTCGGCCACGGCCGATTCGCTGGTGAACGATCTCAGGGCCGGCCGCATCGATCCGGCCACGACGCTCAACCGGTGGCGGTCGCTGTCCACCTCGACCGTGGCGTCGCCGGCCGAGGTGCGGGCCACCTGCCCGCCGCGCCACGACATGTCCGAAACCGACGTCGCCGTCGCCCGCAGCCTGCTCGAGGACAAGGACCTGTTCGCCAGGGCCGTGCGGCCGCCCTATCCCACCGTGGCGACCCGGTAAGGGAGTCCGGGGACCGGCCGATTTCCCTGGCCGGGCCGCGACTTGGCGGCAGGGTTGACAAGGGGCCCGGCTTGGCTATCTTGGCGCACCCGAACGCCACCCCAACCGCGGATGGAACGCGATGGCCAAAGCCAGCAACATTCAGATCAAGTTGGTCAGCTCGGCCGATACCGGCTTCTACTACGTGACCAAGAAGAATCCGCGGACCAAGACGGAGAAGCTCGAACTGCGGAAATACGATCCCGTGGTCCGCAAGCACGTCGTCTTCAAGGAAAGCAAGATCAAGTAGGGCAGCCGCCGCGGACCACCCGCCGCGCTGTTTCGAGACGCGGCCTTTTCTCCAGCCGCCCCCTGTTCGACCGGTCCGACGCTACAGGGACGCCGAGGTGAGCGCGTCTCCCCAGTCGACCTCGAAATCCAGCACGATCCGATTGCGCCCTTGCCGCTTGGCCTCATAGAGGGCCTCGTCGGCGCGCTTGAGGATGGATTCCGGCGTTTCGCTGGCCGACCCCGACAGCACCCCGCCGACGCTGATGGTCACGTTGATGCATTTCGGGGGGTCCGAGACCTGGAAGGGCTCCTCGGCACATGTGCTGCGCAGGCGTTCGGCCACGCGCGCGACCACTTCGGCGGGTGCGTCGTTGAGGATGACGAGGAACTCCTCGCCTCCCAGACGGGCGACCATGTCGAAGCTGCGCACCCCGTTGGCGAGCCGGTTCGCGATCTCGCGCAACACCTCGTCGCCGGCGCCATGACCATGGTCGTCGTTGATCGCCTTGAAGAAATCGATGTCGATCATGAGCACGCCCACCGACTTGGTGCCCTCGGACATCTGTTTGAGGAGGGTGGCGAGATGGACGTTGGCGTAACGGTGATTGTAGAGCCCGGTCAGGCTGTCGGTGAGCGCCAGCGACAGGCTGCGCTCGTAGTTCGACCGCAGCCGCTCCTGATAGCGTTTCCAGCGGATTTGCGTGCGCACCCGGGCGAGGAATTCGTTGGGATCCACCGGCTTGACGACGTAGTCCTGCACGCCGAGCTCGATCGCCCGGACCAGCAACGCCGTGTTGTCCTCGTCGACGATGATCAGGACCGGCGTCTGCCGCGCCGCAACATCCGCCCGAAGCTTCGAACACAAACGCAGCGCGTCGGCGTCCGTTGCGCCCGCCACGCGGCCGACGACGAAGACGTCGTAGTCCACGGCTTGCGCGAATTTCTCGGCTTCCGCCGCGTCGCGGGCTCGTTCGATCGTCGTGTGGTCCTTGGCAACGGCAGCCGACAGCTTTTGAGCCAACAGGTCGCTTCCGTCCACGACTAGAAGGCGGGCGTTTGTCGCATCCACCTCCATGAGCGGGCTGGCCCTGCACATCACGCCGAAACGGTCACACGTCGCTTCGCGCCGCCACCACTCGTCCATCATCATCTTGAGTCGCGACAGGGACTTGATCCGGGCGAACAGGGCGGTGTCGTTGACCGGCTTGGTCAGAAAGTCGTCCGCGCCCGCCTCGAGGCCGCGCAAACGGTCCACCTTTTCGCTGAGCGCCGTCACCATGACGACCGGAACGTGCATGGTCGCCCGGTTGGCCTTCAGGCGCCGGCACACCTCGAACCCGTCCATTCCCGGCATCATGACGTCGAGAAGGATGACGTCGGGATGGGCGCTCTCGGCCGCCGCCAAGGCCGATTCGCCGTCATGCGCGGTGATGACGTCGAAATACTCGGCCGAGAGCTTTGCTTCCAGCAATTTGACATTCGGTGGCAGGTCATCCACCACCAGGACTCGCGCGGACATCCGGGCTTAGCCTATGAAGCGCTGCACTGTCTCGAGAAAGCTGGTCACGGAGATGGGCTTGGCAAGGTACGCCTCGCAGCCGCCTTGGCGGATCTTCTCTTCGTCGCCCTTCATGGCGAAAGCGGTAACGGCGATGACCGGGATCGACTTCAAGTTTTCATCGTCCTTGATCCAGCGGGTCACTTCCAGCCCGGAGATCTCCGGTAGCTGGATATCCATGATGATCAGATTCGGACGGTGCTCCCGCGCCAGCCTCAGCGCCTCGCGGCCGTCCTTGGTCTCGATCGTGTTATAGCCGTGCGCCTCAAGAAGATCATGAAACAGCTTCATGTTGAGTTCGTTGTCTTCGACGATTAACACGGTCTTCGGCATCGAGCACCCGCAGCTCGTTTTTTCGGTCCGGGAATCAACGCCAGCGCCCCGGAGCACCTGCAACGCAGGCGTCCGAGCGGCAAGACGTGGGCGAAGATACCCCCGACCCCCCTTTTCTCTCCATCCTCATTGGACGGTAACTACGGTTAAGGAACCGTAACTGCCGCACCCGAATCGCCCGCTCCCCCGAACCAGGCCGAGGTAACTTACGCCATGATTCCCAACAAAAAAAGCCGTTCCGTGCGCGTTTGCCCCGATTCCGGGCTCAGCACCGGGGCTTGCGCAGGATTTCGATCCGCTCGAGGTCGGCCCGGATCACGGAATCGCCGTAGTCGAGCTCGAATTCACGGGCGATCCCGTTGGCCATGAGGTGGACCGACATTTCGTAGAACGGCAGCATCGTGTCGCCCTTGGCATGGAAGAAGGCGAGCCGCGCCGGCCAATAGGGCCCGTCGACGGACGGTGGCAGAGTCCGCTCTTTCGGGTCCGGCTGCCGTCTGGGGCCGATCACGGCATTGATGTCGAAGGCACCTTCCTCTTCGGTTCCGTCGAAGACGGTGCGGGACACGATCTTTTCTCCGGCCTCGGCGCGCGCGATCAAGTCCTGCAAGTGCCGGACCGGGAATATGGTGCCGGGGGCCAGGTCGATGGTGACCGGCTTGGGGCCGGAAATCTCCGCCTTGCCGCCCTTCCCCGGCCCGTCGAGAGAGGCCTGACCGGTCACTTCCCGCTCGGCGACGCCGTTGCGCAGGCTGATCACGTTGAACCGGTACGAAAGCCCGTCGCGGGATTCCCAGCTCGCAAACCGGGAATCGACCTCCACCGTCGGCAGCGACGCGTCGAAGAACCTGAGTTGAAGGCGCTGCGACGAGCTGTAGCCCTCGCAAGAATCCGACCATTCGAGGAACATCGCTCCCCTTGCGTCGGTGAGCGAGCTGCCCGGAATCGTGGATTTGAGACTGAGCGCGTAGAAGGCCCGGTGCGGAATCAGATCGACCGCAACCGCCGGCGCCGCCGGCAGCGGGTCCAGGGACAGCGCGGCGAGAAGCACGGCGGCCCCCAGGACCATCTTCGAACGACCAGTCTCCATGCGCGCCTTGCGTCTCCCCCGGCCTTGTGGCCGGCTTTCGAGCCGGATGCGATGCGGGCCCCGTCTCCCGGGCCCGGTCACGCGGGTGTCGTCTCCCGGCCGTTTATTATCGCACGGCCACCATGCCGGCGACAGGCCGCGTCCGCCGAAACCCGCGGGCCTTACCGCGCGGGCACCGGTTCGCCCTTGCCCGCGGCGGCCGCCTTCGTCTCGGCCTCGCCCCCTTTGACGGGCGGAAGCTGCAGGCGGATATGAAGCTCCCGCAGCCGCTCGGGGGCCACGCTCGCCGGCGCCTGCATCAGCAGATCCTGGGCCTGCTGGTTCATCGGGAACGCGATCACCTCGCGGATGTTGGGCTCGTCGGCCAGCAGCATGACGATCCGGTCGATGCCCGGCGCCGTGCCGCCGTGGGGCGGGGCGCCGAATTTGAGCGCATTGAGCAGGCCGCCGAACCGCTCCTCCACGTCGCGCGCCGAATAGCCCGCGATCTCGAACGCCTTGTACATCACCTCGGGCAGGTGGTTGCGGATCGCGCCGCTCGAAAGCTCCACGCCGTTGCACACGATATCGTATTGCCACGCCTTGACCTCGAGCGGGTCCTTGGTCAGCAGCGCCTCCAGCCCGCCCTGGGGCATGGAAAACGGATTGTGGCTGAATTCGATCTTGCGGGTCTTCTCGTCGAATTCGTACATCGGGAAATCGACGGTCCAGCAGAAGCGGAACACGTTCCGCTCCAGCAATTCCAGGTCCTCGCACAGCTTGGTGCGCACCAACCCGGCGAACTTCGCCGCCGCGGCGCGCTTGTCGCAGGCGAAGAACACCGCGTCGCCGTCACCGACGCCGGTTTCCCTCTTCAGCGCCGCGATGCGCTGCGGCTCGAGGTTCTTGGCGATCGGCCCCTTGGCCTCGCCGCCGGCGAACACGATGTAGCCCAGGCCCGGCGCGCCCTGTTCCCGCGCCCATTCGTTGAGCTTGTCGAAATAGCTCCGCGGCCGGTCCCCAGCCCCGGGGGCGGGGATGGCGCGCACCACGCCGCCGCCTTCGACGGCGCGGGCGAAGATCGCGAAATTGGAGCCGCGGAAGACCTCGGTGACGTCGGATATGACGAGCGGGTTGCGAAGGTCCGGCTTGTCGCTGCCGTATTTCAGCATCGATTCGTCGAACGCGATGCGCGGGAACGGTGGCTTCGTCACCTCGCGGCCGCCGCCGAATTCCTCGAACACGCCCGCAAGCACGGGCTCGATCGCGGCGAACACGTCGTCCTGGGTCACGAACGACATCTCGACGTCGAGCTGATAGAACTCGCCGGGGCTGCGGTCGGCGCGGCTGTCCTCGTCCCGGAAGCAGGGGGCGATCTGGAAATAGCGGTCGAAGCCCGCGACCATCAAGAGCTGCTTGAATTGCTGCGGCGCCTGGGGCAGCGCATAGAACTTGCCGGGATGCAGCCGGCTCGGGACCAGGAAGTCGCGGGCGCCCTCGGGCGAGCTCGCGGTCAGGATCGGAGTCTGGAACTCGGTGAAGCCGGCCGCGATCATGCGCGAGCGGATGCTGTTGATGACCTTCGAGCGCAGCACGATGTTGCGGTGAAGCTTCTCGCGCCTCAAGTCGAGGAAACGGTAGGTGAGCCGGATCTCCTCGTTGGTGTCGGCGTCGCTGTTGACCTGGAGCGGCAGCGGCTCGGCCATCGAGTCGAGGGCGAATTCCTCGATCTTCAACTCGATCTCGCCGGTGGGAAGAGTGGGGTTCACGGTCTCCGGCGAGCGCGCCACCACGGTCCCGGTCACCGTGATGACGCTTTCGAGCTTGGTCCCCTCCACTTGCGCGAAGATCGGACTCGTGACGTCGATCACGCACTGGGCGACGCCGTAATGGTCGCGCAGGTCCACGAACAGCAGATTGCCGTGGTCGCGCTTGCGGTGAACCCAACCCGAAAGCCGCACCCTCTGCCCGTTATGGCCGAGGCGAAGCTCGCCGCAGGTGTGGGTTCGGTACCGGTGCATCGGCGCTGGCCTCGCGGGCGGTCTCAGGGTGGGATTTGCGCCCGCGAAAAAGCGCATGGATGGGCCCCGTTTGTCAAGGCGCCGGGCCGGGTTGGCAGCCGTCTCGGGGGCGGTGCGGGAAACGCTCTTGGCCGCCCCTCGCGAAGGCCCCGCCCGAACCGGCCGCGGGGACGCGAACGGCCGCCGCTTTGCCGGCCGGGCGAATCCGTGTATACGGGCGGCCATGACTCTGATCGCCACCAGCGACGAGGTCGCGGCCTTCTGCCACAGCGTGGCGGACGCCGACTTCATCACCGTGGACACCGAGTTCCTGCGCGACCGCACCTATTGGCCGATTCTGTGCGTGATGCAGATCGGGGGACCGGGCGAAGCCGCCGCCATCGACACGCTGGCCGAGGGCATCGACCTGGCGCCGGTCCTCAAGCTCATCACCGACCACAAGGTGCTCAAGGTCTTTCACGCCGCGCGGCAGGACGTGGAGATCTTCTATCACCTGTCGAAAAAGATCCCCGCTCCCATCTTCGACACCCAGGTGGCGGCCATGGTGTGCGGCTTCGGCGATTCCGTGTCCTACGAGACCCTGGTCGCGCAGATCGCCAAGGCGCAGCTCGACAAGTCGTTGCGCTTCACCGACTGGGCCCACCGGCCGCTCACCAAGCGGCAGATCGAGTACGCCCTGGCCGACGTCGTGCACCTGAGGGCCGTGTACGCGGAGCTGGCCCGGCGCCTGGAGCGCAACGGCCGCACCAGTTGGCTCGACGAAGAGATGGCGACGCTGACCGATCCCGAGACCTACCGTCTGGATCCCCGCGAGGCCTGGCAGCGCCTGAAGACCCGGACCCACAGCCGCCGGTTCCTGGCCGTGCTGCGCGAGGTCGCCGCCTGGCGCGAGATCGAGGCCCAGTCCCGCGACCTGCCCAGGAACCGGGTGCTGCGCGACGACGCGCTGCTCGATGTCGCGGCCCATCTGCCCAAGACCAAGGCCGACCTCGGCCGCTTGCGCAGCGTCTCGAAAGGCATGGCGGAAGGTCCGGCGGGGAGCGCGATGCTGAAGGCGGTGGCGGCGGGACTGAGCGTTCCCGAACGCGACGCGCCCGAGCCGCAGCCGCGGCTCGACATTCCGGCCAGCGCCAAGCCGGTGGTGGAGCTGCTCAAGGTCCTTCTCAAGACCAAATGCGAAAGCCATGGCGTGGCGCAGAAATTGGTGGCGAGCAGCGCCGACCTCGAGATGATCGCCGTCGACGACGACGCCCCCGTTCCCGCACTCCACGGCTGGCGCCGCGAGGTGTTCGGCGAGGACGCGCTGGCGCTCAAGAACGGGCACGTCGCGCTTTCGGTCGCCGACCGGCGCGTCAAGCTCGTCCGCTCGACCTGACGAGAATTCACTCTTCGGCCGCGATCACCGGACGGCGGCCGAGGATTTCGGCCATCGAGGAGAGCGCCTTGCGCACCGCGTCGCCCTGGAAGCGGGCGGCCTCGCGCGAGAGGCGCAGCGTCAGCGTCTTGCGGGTAAGCTCCAGGCGCGTACGCGAGAGCGTCCGCGGCACGCCCCCGGTCAGCGTATGGGCGAGCCGGAGCGCGCGTCCGATCAGAACCGCGCGTTCGCGCTCGGCCTCCGGGACGAGCCCCCGGACCCGCCGCATCAGCGGCGACTGGATGTTGCCCTTGTAGCGGGCGAACAGGGCCAGCCCCAGGAACACCCGCGCGGGGTGGTCGATCCCCACCACCGGCATGCGCAGGACTCGCTCCATCGCCTGCTCGGCGCGGAAATCCGGATGTTCGCGCCAGGCAAGGTCGCTCAGGTGGCAGGCAGCGAGCCGCAGACGCCGCTCCTCCGGCTCCTCCTCGGGAAACAGGGGGTCGGTCCAGGCCAAGAGCTCTTGCCCGTGGAGCCCGAACGGTCCCGTGTGCAGGGCCAGATCCTCGCAAATGGCGATCAACGGGTCGCGCGAGCGCTCCGGTCCGGGCAGAAGCCCGAACACCTGGCCCTCCCTGAGCCCGAAGGCGGAGAACACGACGCGCCGCGGCCGCGCCAGCATCAGGACGCGTTTGAGCACGAGCGCCGCGAAGGGAAGCGCCTTGGCCCGCCCGCCGGCGCCTTTCGACAGCTTCGCGATCGCCTCGGGGCGCAGCCGCGCCACCGACGACGCGAGCGATTCCGCCTCGGAACGGCGCAGGGTGTAATAGTGGATGATGTGCAGCGGATAGCTCGTCTGCTCGATGTGAATCCGGGCCAGCGCCCGCCACGCCCCGCCCACGGCATAGAGCGAGCGCCCCTCCATCTCGGAAAACCAATCCGGCGCCTTGAACCGTTTCTTGAGGATGGCCTCCACCTCGCCGATGTCGCCGCGGCTCTCCTCCATGAGCTGCAACGGTCCCAGCGGCAGCAGGGCCACGGGGCCGACCCGCCCCTCGTTGAGCACGGCCATCTCGAGGCTGGCCCCGCCCAGATCGCCCATCAGCCCGTCGGCCTTGGGATCGGCGGCCACCACCCCCATCGCCGACAGCTTCGCCTCCTCCTCTGCGAAGAGGACCCGCACCTTGAGGCCGCAATGCCGCTCCACCTCGGCGACGAACGCGGCGCCGTCCATGGCCTCGCGCACGGCGGCGGTCGCCAGCGCGTCGATTCGCGCGACCTCCATCGCCTCGCAGAGCGCGACGAACCGCGGCAGATTCTCGAGCGCGCAGGCGACGCCGTCGGCGTCCAAACGCCCCGTGCCCGCCAGGCTGCGCCCCAACCCGCACGACACCTTTTCGTTGTGCACGGCGATGGGCGAGCGCGCCAAATGATCGAAGACCACGAGGCGAATGGAATTCGAGCCGATATCGATGACCGCCACGCGACTCGCGGCCGGGCGTTTCTCCGAGGCCGGCAGGTCAACTAGACGAAGCACGCGGATCGGCTCGCCGGGTCAGCATCAGCAGCGGCGCGGGCGAACCCTTCTTGCGCGCGCGGCCGCGGCCGGACAGGCTGGGATTGGTCATGAAGAAGGTATGGGCGCTGAAACTCCGCTCGTTGTGGGGCACGCGCGAATAGACGCCGTCGGGGCCGAGCGTCCAGCTTTGCGCCTCGTCGTTCAAATTGGCGATCATCACCTGGTCGAGAACCTGCTGATGGACGGTCGGGTTCTCGATCGGCACCAGCGCCTCGACGCGGCGGTCGAGACTGCGCGACATCCAGTCGGCCGAGGTGATGAAGACCTTGGCCTCGGGGGACGGCAGGCCGTGCCCCGCCCCCACGCACACGATGCGCGAATGCTCCAGGAACCGGCCCACGATGCTCTTGACGCGGATGTTCTCCGACAGGCCCCGAACCCCCGGCAACAGCGAGCACATGCCTCGCACGACCAGATCTATGGATACGCCAGCCCGGGACGCCCGGTAAAGGGCGTCGATGATCTCTTCGTCCACCAGCGCGTTCATCTTGGCCCAGATCTGGGCCGGGCGGCCGGCGCGCGCGTGCTCCACCTCGTCGGCGATCAATCGCAACAGCGTCTGGCGCAGGTTGTAGGGCGACACCGCAATCTTGGACAGGCCCTTGGGCGCCGCGTATCCGGTCATGTAATTGAACAGGACGGCGGCGTCGCGCCCCAGCTCGCGGTCGCAGGTGAAGAACGACAGGTCGGTGTAAATCTTGGCCGTGATCGGGTGGTAGTTCCCGGTGCCGAAATGGGCGTAGGTGCGCAAATCGCCCCCTTCGCGGCGCACCACCAGCGAAACCTTGGCGTGGGTCTTGAGGTCGACGAAGCCGTACACCACCTGGGCGCCGGCGCGCTCGAGGTCACGCGCCCAGCGGATGTTGGCTTCCTCGTCGAAGCGGGCGCGCAGCTCGACCATCGCGGTCACCGCTTTGCCCGCCTCGGCGGCGTCGATCAGCGCGCGCACGATGGGCGAGTTCTGGCTGGTGCGGTACAATGTCTGCTTGATCGCGACCACCTCCGGGTCTTCGGCCGCCTGACGGACGAACTGCACCACCACGTCGAAGCTTTCGTACGGGTGATGGACGATCAGGTCCTTATGGCGGATGGCGGCGAAACAATCGCCCCCGAAATCCCGGATGCGCTCGGGAAATCGCGCGTTGAAGGCAACGAAACGCAGCGTCGGAAGATCATCGATGATGAGCTGGTCGGTATCCGCCAGCCCCAGGATGCCGGTGGAGCGGAAAACGTCGGCCATCTCGACATTGACGCCCTGGACGACGAAGGCCAGCAGCGATTCGGGCATGTCGGCGTCGACCTTGAGGCGGATGACGTTGCCGCGGCGACGCCGCTTCAAGGCCGATTCGAACATGCGGACCAGATCTTCGGCCTCTTCCTCGATCTCGACGTCGCTGTCGCGCAGGATCCGGAAGAAACCCTTGGCCTTGACCTCGAAGCCCGGGAACAGGCGGGAAAGATAAGTCTCCACCAAGTGCTCGACCCGCACGAACCGGATCGTGTGGCCGGGAACCCGGATGAACCTTGGCCCGCTGCGCGGCAGCGGAATGACGCCGTTCAGCACCCTTCCGTCGGCCGGGCGGACGAGCTGGAGCGCGATCGCGAAGCCCAGGTTGGGAAGGAACGGAAACGGATGGGCGGGGTCGATCGCGAGCGGCGTCAAGAGCGGGAAGACGTGGGCCATGAAATAGGAGTCGAGCCACTCGCGCGACTCGGGCGGAAGCTGGTTCGGCTCCACCACCGCAACGCCCACGTCGGTCAGCAATTGGCGCAGATGGAGCCAGCACACCTGCTGGTCGTGCATCAGGTTGTTGGCGGCCTGGTTGATGGCGGCCAGTTGCTGCTCCGGCGTCAGGCCGTCCTGGCTCGGCGTCGTGACCCCCGCCTTCACCTGGCCTTTCAGGCCGGCGACGCGAACCATGTAGAACTCGTCCAGGTTCTTTGCGGAGATGGACAGGAACCGCACCCGTTCCAACAGCGGATGCGCCTCGTTGTACGCTTCCTCCAGGACGCGCTGGTTGAAGCTCAGCCACGAAAGCTCGCGATTGATGAACCGGCCCGGCGACGTCAGGTCGACGGTCGGCTGATTTTGCCGTTCGGTGATCGTCACTGCCGCCGTCCTTGCCGATCCTCTCGCGACCGGACCCGCCATCGGGCTTGCGGCCCGAGGCCTGTCGAGGTCTGATTCGGACCGAAAACACGCGCCGCCCGCCGCCGCTCCCAAAGATCGACGTCGGGTTGACTCATTCCTGTAACCTTTTCGTGTTTCAATGTTATGACACAAGCAGCCCAAGGAAAAGCCCCGCCCGTGCGCCGATTGTTGCTGTTGCGTCACGCCAAGGCGGTCCCCACCGACCTCACGCAGCCCGACTTCGATCGGCCGCTGAGCCCCAAAGGAAGGAAGGGCGCCGCCTGGGTGGCCCAAGTCCTGGTGGACGCGCGGGAGAGTCCCGAGCTGGTCCTGTGTTCCGCGGCGCTGCGCACGCGCGAAACCCTGGCGCGGCTGATGGGCGTCCTGGCGGAAGACGCGACGATCGCGCTGGAGCGTCAGCTCTACATGGCGCCGGCCTCGAAGCTGCTCGCGCGCGTGCGCAAGATCGACGATTCGGTGCGGTCCGCGCTCGTCATCGGCCACAACCCGGGACTCGAACGTCTGGCCTCGATGCTGGCCGGCCGTGGCGACGAGACTCTGCTTGCGGCCATGCGCACCAAGTTCCCGACCGCCGGCCTCGCCGTGCTCGAAATCCCGGCCCGCTCATGGTCGAAGCTCGAACCCGGCGACGCGAAGCTCGTCGACTTCGTGACCCCCGGCGGCGTCTCGGAATAGCACCGTCCGCGCCCGGACCGCGCCCGGACCACGTCGCCTTGGCACCCGGAGCGCCGCGGCGGGTCGCCGAAGCGGGCCGTTCCTACATCGCTTGTTTGAGCGCCGCCTCCGCCGCCGCGGCTGATTTCTTCGCCGCGGCGAGGTCATTCGCGGCCAATCCCTGCTTGGCGCTGGCCAGCGCCGATTCGAGGGCCTTCTTCTTGGCCGCGTCGGCAGTGTCCGGGATGGCCCCCGTACCCATGCCTTTGCAGGGATCGGCGGCCTTGGCGTCGTAGCCCTCGCCGTTCGGCCCCACGAGGCAGTTCACGGCGTGGTGCAGATGCTCATGAACCGTGTTGACGACCGTCGCAGCGGCGGCAAAGCCCACGTGCTGCGCGGCAGTCGCGGTTTCCTTGGCGGCATCGGCGGCCAGCGCCGTGCCCGCCATCGCGGCCAAAGCGCAGGCGGCGGCCAACGTCACGGCCCGGATATCGATCCAGATCGGCGTGCTCATGTTTCGTGCCTCCCGAATTTCGTGATGTGCGCGGGATGCGAAGACCCCGCATCCGGGATTTGGTG
>JBAVNO010000106.1:0-2945 GCA_049691095.1 Alphaproteobacteria bacterium
TGCCGTCGGCCACCGCCGCCGCCAGGCCGCGGGCCGGCGCCTCGGCCGGGGCGGGGGTTGCCAGCGCGAAGTCCTCGTTCCGGTCCCTTGGGCCGGTTTCGCTGGCGAGTCCGATGCGGATGTCGCTCGACTCCATGTCAATCACCGTGCTTGGCCCGCTCCACAAGGGGGAGCAGGTGGGGCATGATGCCGGCGACGATGCGGCGCACGCCCTCGGCATTGGGGTGCAGCCCGTCCTGCTGATTGAGCGCCGGATCGGCCGCCACGCCGTCGAGGAAGAAGGGATAGAAGGCCACGTCATGCTTGCGGGCCAGACGCGGGAACACGGCGTCGAATTCGTCGCCATACTCGCGCCCCAGATTGGGGGGCGCCAGCGTTCCGGCCAGCAGCGTCTTGACGCCCGCCTCATCCAGCCGCGCCAGGAGCGCGTCGAGATTGCCGAATGTCACGTCGGGGTCGAGGCCGCGCAGGCCGTCGTTCGACCCCAGCTCGACGATCACGACATCGGGCGCGGTCTTCACGACCGAGTTGATCCGGGCCAGCCCGCCGGCGCTGGTATCGCCCGACACGCCGGCGTTGACCACTTCCGCCGGCAGGCCTTTCGCCCGCAAGGCCGCCTGAAGGCGCGCGGTGAATCCGTCTTCGGCTTTGAGGCCGTAGCCCGCGGTCAGGCTGTCGCCCAGCGCCACGATCCGCACCGGGCGCTCTCCGCCCAGCGCCGCCGGGATGCAGACGAGCAGGAACAGGGCGATCCGCGCGCCCTGAAAAAGACCAGATCGAAACCCATATTGAGGCCCGGGCCGTCTCGCCCCTCCGCCCGCCGCCCGAGCGAGCCGTGACCGTTTCCTTCGCACCGGGATTTCCATGACCGCGCAGACTTTCGACCCGCCGATGATCGAAGCCAAAGGCGTGCATCTCACTCTGGCGAGCGAGGCCGGGCCGGTCAACATCCTGAACGGCATCGATCTCAGCATCCGCCGCGGCGAATCGGTGGCGCTGGTCGGGCCGTCGGGCTCGGGCAAGACCAGCCTCTTGATGACGATCGCCGGGCTGGAACGGCCGACCAGCGGCTCGATTCGCTTCGACGGCGCCGATCTCGCGCGCTTGAGCGAAGACGCGCTGGCCGGGCTGCGGCGCGAGGACATCGGAATCGTGTTCCAGAACTTCCACCTCATCCCCACCATGACGGCGCTCGAGAACGTCGCGGTGCCGCTCGAATTCGCCGGCTACCCGGATGCCTTTGCCCGCGCCCGCGAGGCGCTGGAGCGCGTGGGCCTTTCGCGCCGGCTTTCCCATTATCCGGGCCAGCTTTCCGGCGGCGAGGAACAGCGGGTCGCGCTGGCGCGGGCCTTCGTCATCCGCCCAAAACTGCTGATGGCGGACGAGCCCACGGGAAACCTGGACAGCGCGACCGGCGATGCGGTCGTCGATCTCATGTTCGATCTTCATCAGGCATCGGGAACGACGCTACTTCTCGTCACCCACGAGGAGACGTTGGCGCGGCGTTGCGATCGGATCGTCCGGCTCGAGGACGGACGCATCGCGTCGGCCCTGCCTTCGGCCGCGGCCGCGGCGGCCCGGTAAGGCCGGTGGCGCCGCCGATCGCACTCCCGGTCGTACTCAGGATTGCGCGGCGCGACTTGCGCGGCGGCGCCCGAAGCTTCGTCGTCTTTTTCCTGTGCCTGATGGTGGGCGTCGGCGCAATCGCGGCGGTGCGTTCGGTGGCCGATTCGGCCACCGCCGGTATGCAGGCCGACGCGCGGACCCTGCTTGGCGGCGACGTGGAGATCCGGCTCATCCACCGGACCGCCGGCGCGGAACAGCTCGCGTTCCTGGCCCGGTCCGGCGCGGTGTCGCGGGTCGCCGAGATGCGGGCGATGGCGCGCACGGAATCCGCCAAGGCGCGCATGCTGATCGAGCTCAAGGCGGTCGACGGAAAATATCCCCTGGCCGGTGCGATGGCCCTCGATCCCGCGATGGCGCTCGAGGACGCGTTGGCGCCGCGGGGCGGCGTCTACGGGGCCGCGGTCGAGAAGGGCGTGCTGACGAGGCTCGGCGTCCGGCTGGGCGACAGGCTTCGCATCGGCGACGCCGATATCCAGATCCGGGCCCTGATAAACCGCGAGCCCGACCGGGGCACCGACATCTTCAGCCTCGGTCCGCGGGTGATGGTGGCGCTCGACGCCCTGCCGGCGACGAACCTCGTCCAGCCGGGCAGCCTGGTCAACTACCGCTACCGGGTCGCCCTGAACAAGGGCACCGAATCCGCGTCGTGGATCACATCGCTCGATGCTCGGTTCCCCGACGCCGGGTGGCGCGTCGTCGACCTTCACAATGTCGCGCCGGGCCTCGAGCGTCTGCTCGATCGCGTCAGCCTTTATCTCACGCTCGTCGGCCTGACGGCGCTCCTCATCGGCGGCGTCGGCGTGGCGAGTGCGGTCAAGACCTATCTCGACGGCCGCCGCACGACCATCGCGGTGCTGAAATGCGTGGGGGCCACGGGCGGCCTCGTGTTCCGCATCTATCTGGCGCAGGTGATGATCGTGGCGCTGGTCGCCACCCTGGCCGGCCTGCTGCTGGGGGCCGTGGCGCCGCTCGCGCTCGCCGCGGTGTTGGGCGAGTCGCTGCCGCTGCGGCTCCCATTCGCCCTCTATCCGGGCGCCCTGGGGCTGGCCGGCGCATTCGGGCTGGTGACGGCGCTCGCCTTCTCGCTGTGGCCGCTCGCCATGGCGCGCGAAACGTCGCCGGCCGGCCTGTTCCGCAGCCTCATCGTCCCGGGGCCCGCCCGGGTTCGCGCCCGCGACGCCGCCATGATCGGACTCTGCGCGCTCCTGCTCGCGGGACTTGTGATCTGGCCCGCGGCCGACCGGCGGATCGCGGCCTGGTTCGTGATCGGCGCCGCCCTGATCCTTGCGTTGCTGGTGATGGCCGCCCGCATGCTGGCC
>JBAVNO010000107.1:0-3585 GCA_049691095.1 Alphaproteobacteria bacterium
GGATCCTGGGCGGCACGCCGCCCGCGGGCTTCACCTACGAGCTGTTCCTGGACGAGAAGGGCGAGAAGATCTCGAAGTCGAAGGGCAACGGCCTCACGGTCGAGGAATGGCTGACCTACGCGCCGGCCGAGAGTCTTTCCCTTTTCATGTACAACGCGCCGCGCAAGGCCAAGCGCCTCTATTTCGACGTCATCCCCCGCCACGTCGACGACTACCTGACCTGGCTCGAGAAATACGAGGCGGAGGCGCCGGCGCAAAGGCTGGAGAACCCCGTCTGGCACATCCATGCCGGCCGGCCGCCCAAGGCCGAGGCTCACCTTTCGTTCAGCATCCTCCTCAACCTCGCTTCCGTGTGCAACACCGAGGACAAGGCGGTGCTGTGGGGCTTCATCTCGCGCTACGCGCCCAAAGCGGCGCCCGCGACGGCGCCCATCCTCGACCGGCTGGTGGGGTTCGCGGCGGCCTATTACCGCGACTTCGTGAAGCCGAACAAACGCTACCGCGCGCCCGAGCCCTTCGAGCGCGAGGCGCTCGCCGATCTCGCGGCGGCGCTGGAAAGGCTCGGCCCCGGCGCCGATGCCGAGGCGATCCAGACCGAAATCTACGAGGTCGGGAAGCGCCACCCGTTCAAGGATCTCCGGGCCTGGTTCCAGGCCCTCTACGAGATCCTGCTGGGGCAGAGCCAGGGGCCGCGCATGGGCTCGTTCGTGGCGCTCTATGGGGTTCCGGAGACGCTCGCCCTGGTGCGCCGGGTGCTGGCGGGCGAAAGACTGGGCGCGGCCTGAGAGGCCCGCCGCCCCGCCTCACCTCCTGCGGTTTTGCCTCGGCCGCGCACGGTGCGTAGGAATGATCACCTAAGAAAATGTAGGACTCGCGTCCTGATGGCGGGCCGCCAAGGCTATTGGCTGGCCCAAATGATGCGCGCCATCCAGGCGATGTCCTCGATGCCGAGCGTGCGGTCGGGATGGGCCGGGTTGAGGGATTGCAGCTCGATCTTGTGCGCGGTCTGGCGGAAAAGCTGCTTGGCCAGCACTTCGCCGGCCTTGGTCTTGACCACGAGGCGGTCGCCGCGGCGCAGGTTCGCGCCCGGCGAGACGATAATGACGTCGCCGTCGCGGTACACGGGCTGCATGCTGTCGCCGTTGATCTCCAGCGCATAGGCATGGGGGTCGTCGAGCTCGGGAACGGCGATCTCGTCCCAGCCGCTTCCGACCGGATATCCGGCGTCGTCGAAGAATCCGTTGGCGCCGGCCTGGGCATAGCCCAGCACAGGAATGCGGCGCGCCTGGGCGACCGCGTTCTTGCCGCCGGCGTGGCGGGCGAAGTCGGAAAACGTGCTATCCGTCGCCTCCAGGACCTTGGCGATGCTCTCGGTGCTGGGCCAGCGCGGCTTGCCGTCGCGGGTCACCCGCTTCGATTTGTTGAAGGTTGTGGGATCGAGTCCGGAGCGCCGGGCCAGCCCCGAGGGCGTAAACCCGTGCTCCATCGCCAGCCGGTCGATGGCGTGCCAGATGTCCGCGTGCCGCAGCATGGGAACATCTTCTTATAACCGCGCCGCCGCGGCACTAGGAAAATGTTCGGGATGCGCGTTTTTTGCGGCGAATTCGCACCGAATAAAACGGCCGCGACGATGCGCCTCGGAGTTCAATTTCCACGAACGAAACCTTGCCATATCGCGGGCATGAAAGGCCTTGAACGGGTGTGCTTATTTAAGGGGGATTGGTGAGCGTTTAAGGGATTGGTGAGCGGGCGAACGTCTAAGTAATTCCTGACGCGCTGCCAGTTCCGCGCATAGCTGCATGCCGCCTTTCGCTCCGTTCAAGAAAGAAGCGAGCGATTGAACATACCAGTGACAACGCGGCCGCTGCCGCTCCAACGACGATGGCCCAGTTTACGATCCACGGAAGCGCTAACGTGGTTACAACTTCCTGATTATCCCAATATAATTTCAGCGTTTGGGGGTCGATCCCCATATGCGCGAAGTCATCCACCCCGATGGGCTTTATTGCCATCGCCATCTCCTCTCTTAAGGCAAGTCACTTTAGCTCTGCGCGGCTTCGGCGGCATACTGAGCGCGCTTTAGCGCTCCTCGCGGCGCTTTTCCAGGTTCATTTTTTGCTCGTCTTTCGGAGTTTTCCATGGGCGTTTTCAGGACACGTTACCGCTTGCCAGTCGAATACAGCACGGAAATCGGGCGCCTGATCACCCGTTGGGCGTTTCTCGAATGGCGAATGAGAGAACTAACGTATCTCGTGCTTCGCCTGTCGCCCAAAGAGGGTCGAGTCGCCGTCCGCGATCCGCGTGCAACCGGTCAGCTCACTATGCTCGAAGACTTGCTGGATTTGCGCTCGCTGAAAACCAGCATCAGCCTTAAAGCGTTCCACACGCCATTCGAGAAGCTGCAGGAGCTACGGGACGCCATCGGGCATGGCATCTGGATGAACCACCCCGGCAGTAAGGTGCCAGTACTGCAGTGGTTGAAAGGCTCGTATCCCGAGTTACCGGGAGGGAAATCTGTGAAGGCCCGTATATACCCCGGGTCCATGCGCGTATCGTTGAACGATTTGCGCTTAGCGATCAACGCAATCGGTCAGCACATTGCGGACTTGGAGAAAATACGCGACGAGATCGAGGCGCAAGTCTCGCCCGGATGATGTGCGCCGGGAAAAAATGACTGGGATGATGCGCCGCACCCCGAGCGGCGTGCTGACCGCCATTCCCACGACGGCATACACGGCAACGAGGTCGACCGGGTACCGTGATGAAGCGTTGAAGGGACTCGAGGGTCGGCACCTGATTTATGGACGGAATGGTTGAGCGTGCGAACGAGCAAGCATAAGCTCAATAAGTAGTACTGAACACTGCTGGCCGCACGTACGGGAATGAGTAACGAATGAGCAACGGCTTTCCTGCAGAGCGCTTTCTGACGTTCTTTGGTTCTATCCGACAACCAGCCACAACGAATCTTCGAGTTAGCTTGTGTGCCATGGTCAACGAGGGGGCCACGAAAATCACCATCCTCTTCGCTAGTGACGGAGGCTCGACAGACGACGGAATCGCGCTCCATACCTACCTCACGGCGCTCCCTGTCGATCTAACGATGCATGCGGTTGGCATCGTAGCCAGTGTGGCAATCCCAATTTTTCTTGCCGCGCCGACACGTGTTGCATCGAGGAATGCGCGTTTCTTTTTCCATGAATACAGTTGGACACACGGCCAGCCTACCGTCGTCACCCAAACAACGATGGCCGAGCAATCTATGCTGCTAAGCGACGCCCTCAAATGGACGCAGGAAATCGTCAAAGCAAGAACCCGGCTTACGGATAGTGATTTCGATGCGATGAAACTGTTCGACCAGCCTGTTATTATGACTCCTGATGATGCCGCCGCGGCCGGGCTGGTCGCTCGCATTGCGGAGCCTTCCATTCCGGCTTGTACTCGGCCGCTGGTCGTCTTGTGAGTTCCCTATCTAGGGCTGGTTGGAATTCGACTTGCCTTTGATCATTGGCTTGTGCGGCGAGAGCTTATTCGCGGGGCCCACGGTGATTAGCACGCCCACTAGATCGCGCCCGCCGCCGCGCACGG
>JBAVNO010000108.1:0-11593 GCA_049691095.1 Alphaproteobacteria bacterium
TACGTCGACCAGTCGCGCGACACGCTGAAGGCCGACAAGACGGTGTGGGAGGAGATCTCGGGCGGGCTCGAGGTCGTCGAGCTGGGCAAGAAACAGGTGCCGAGCCGCGCCTATTGCGCCGGCTTCAATTTCAAGGGGTCCGACCAGCAGAAGAAGGTGGGCCAGCTTTCGGGCGGCGAGCGCAACCGCGTCCATCTGGCCAAGATGCTCAAGTCCGGCGCCAACGTGCTGCTGCTGGACGAGCCCACCAACGACCTCGACGTCGATACGTTACGCGCGCTCGAAGACGCGCTGCTGTCGTTCGCGGGCTCGGCGGTGGTGATCAGCCACGACCGCTGGTTCCTGGACCGCATCGCGACCCACATCCTGGCCTTCGAAGGCGAAAGCCAGACCGTCTGGTTCGAGGGCAACTACGCCGACTACGAGGCCGACCGCCACAAGCGGCTGGGCGCGCAGGCCGACCAGCCCCACCGCATCCACTACAAGCCCCTGGTGCGGGTCTGAGTCGGCGGGCGTAAGGGCTGCGCTTGAGCCGGTTATTCCGTTACCGTCGCGGCCGCCATCCTTCACCTGACGGGCATGCCCTCACCCTCCGGCCGCGGCGGGTCCCTCCCTCTCCCCTTGAGGGAGAGGGCCGGGGTGAGGGGATTCCAAGAGCCGGCGTGAGGGGATCATGAATACGCTACCCCTGCATCGCACTCGGGCGCAGAACGCGGGCGCGGAACGTGGGGGACCCGGAGCGCAAAAAGCAACGGCGGGCCCGAGCCCGCCGCATCCCGTCGACCGAATAATCGGAAACCGATGGCGCTAGCCGTTACCGGCGTCGCTACGCAGCAACGCGGTCTTGCTGCGCAGGGCCTCGATGAGTCCCGAGACCTGGCCGTTGTGCTGCAGGATCTCGTTGGCGAAGGTGTCGCGGTGGGTCGTGATCATGCTCACGCCCTCGATCTTCACATCCTGAATCTTGAACGTCCCGTCCACCTTGGCGACGTACCAGTCCACTTTCGTGGTCGGCCCGTCCGAGCGTACGACGTCGGAGGCGACGTCCACGACGCCGTCGGCGGCCTGATAGGCGGTGGTGGCCTTGAACATCTCGCCCGAATAATCGCGGAACTGGGAGGCGTACACCTCGACGATATAGTCCTCGAAGAGGGGCACGTACTCCTTCTTCTCGGCGTCGGTGGCCCGCGGCCAGAACCGGCCCAAGGCGCTGCGCGCGATGTAGGGGACGTCGAAGCCCTCCCGGAACAGGTTCCGGAAGCGCTCCACGAGTTCCTTGTCGGTCAAGGACTTATCGGTCAGCGAGTCGATCGCCCGGTGGCCGAAATCCTGGATGAATTTGGCCGCGTCCTCGGCGTCGTCGGCCCGGGCGGAAACGCCCGCCCCGGCAAGGCCGAAAAGCAGCACTGCTGCGGCAACGAAAAGCCGTCGTGAGAGCATGGAACTATAACTGCGGTTTCTCGGAGACCGAGTCAATCGTTTCGACGTCTCTGGCGGCCGTATCCGGGGAGTCGTGCTGGCTCAGGATGCTGGGGCCCGGAGCGCCCTTAGGCCGCTCGCCGTTGTTGATGTCGTCGATGCGGCGCTGACGATAGAGGCTGCGCACCGTGGCGTAGAAATCGAGCGAGGTGCGCTGGATCTCGTCCAAGGCGTCGAGCACCGCGGCGCGCCGGTCGATGCCGTCGACGACGGTGCGGGTCCACGAAGCCCAGTCGAGGTCGTTGTTGCTGAAATAGTATTCGATCGGATCGAGATACCGGTCGGCCACCATCCCGATCGCGTCGCGCGGGTTCGAGGGCCCGAAGATCGGCAGCACCATGTAGAACCCTTCGCCCACGCCCCACACCGCGAGCGTCTGGCCGAAATCCTCATCGTGGAACGGCAGCCCGTTGTCGCCCACCACGTCGAACAATCCGCCGATGCCGATCGTGCTGTTGAACACGGCGCGGGCGAGCGTCGTGAAAGCGCGCGTGATCTCGAGCTGCAGAACGTCGTTGGCGAAGATGACGGGCGAGCGGAGGTTGTTGAGCACGTTGCGCACGCTCTTGCGCCCACGGTCGGGAACCACGGCGACGTAACCTTCCGCCAGCGGCCGGATGACGTACTTGTCGGCCTTCAGGTTGAAGTCGAACATCGCCCGGTTGAACGGCTCGATCGGATCGTTCGCTTCGTTGTAAGCGGCGAGCGCATCCGGATCCGTGGGCGGCGTGGCGCATCCGCCAAGCAGCAAACCCAAGCCGGCGACGAGTGAAAGGCGCAGGATTGTCTGACGCGAAATGGTCATGAGCAGACTTTTATCGTTTTGGATTGAAGATGTGTGCTCGAACCGAACCCCCTGTACGCGAACATTAGCAGCATCCGCGTAAAACTTCCCTTAATCCTTGGCGCACCGGACCTGGCCTCCCCGCCATGCTCCTGCACCCCTTGGGCCTCTCTATATAGCGCCCGTGGGTCCGGCAACCCCCTAAGCTCAGGCCGTTGCCGGCGTGAACCAGGGCGGCTAACCGTGCCCGCCGCCGTCGCAACCAGCCGAAAAAGGCGGCTTCCGTCTCCCCCGACGGGTGTCTGCATCTAGCGGCGAACCAACCCTTCTTTCCCAGTATCACAACATCATTGTGAACACTAGCCGATATCAAACAACATTAAGGGGTTGAGAGCATGACTGTTGCAGAATTGTGACAGCGGACAACAGAATCATCGCAGCCGAACCACGGGGCGAAAACGGGCTTTCATCTGAACATAAATATATGTTGATATATAGTATCAAAGGCCCGGGAATGACCTTTCCCGCCGTCGCTACGAGTCAACGCCATGGAAATGGACACCGTACTCGCCGCATTGAGGGCCGTCGCCGAGCCGACGCGGCTTCGGCTTCTCGCGTTGTGCGCCAGCACCGAGCTGACCGTGAGCGAGCTGACCCAGATCCTCGGTCAAAGTCAGCCGCGGGTGTCGCGCCATCTGAAGGTTCTGTGTGACGCCGGATTGCTCGACCGCTCCCGCGAGGGCACGTCCGCGTTCTTTCGTTTGAACCGGCGCGGACATGCGGCGGCGCTCGCCACCACCTTGAGCGGCATCGTCGCCGGCGACGGGGCGAGCGATCCCCTGGCGGCGCGGGACCGCGAGCGTCTGGAGCGGGTGAAGAAGACGCGTGCCGCGGCCGCGGCCACTTATTTCCGCGACAACGCGGCGCTGTGGGATCAGATCCGCTCGCTCCATGTCGACGAAGAGGTGGTGGAGCGCGTGCTTCTGGACCAGCTCGGCCATGAGCCGATCGGCGATTTGCTGGATATCGGGACCGGGACGGGCCGCGTGCTGGAAATAGTCGCCGCCCGCGTCGAGACCGCCACCGGCATCGATTTGTCCCGAGAGATGCTGGCCGTCGCCCGCGCCAGGCTCGAGCGTGCGGGGTTGACCAATTGTTCGGTGCGCCACGGCGACATGTACCGGCTTCCCTGGCCGGCCAAGGCGTTCGATGCGGTCACCATCCATCAGGTGCTCCATTACGCCGACGCGCCCGCCGAGGCGGTAAGGGAGGCCGCCCGCGTGCTCAGGCCCGGCGGCCGGCTCGTGATCGTGGATTTCGCGCCCCACGAGCTCACGCACCTTCGCGACCGGCAGGCCCATCGCCATCTGGGATTTTCCGATGCAGATATGATCCAATGGCTCCGGGACGCGGGGCTCGACGTGGAAGCGCCGGTGCATCTAAAGGGCGCGCCGCTCACGGTCACGGTGTGGGCGGGAAGGCATCCGGGCGAGGCGGAGCGGGGCCGGGCCGCACGCAGCCCAGAGGTCCGCAGCCCAGAGCCCCGCCGCACGGAGGCCGCACAGGGCCGGACGGGCGGAGACCGCCAGACCGCGCCGGTCCAAAGTCGGCAAACGGAAGGGCAGCAGAGATGAGCGCCAAGGATCCCGCGTTCTGGCAGGCGCCGGTTCCGCCCTTCATTCCCAGGGCCGACGGCCTCAGGGTTTCGTTCGAATTCTTCCCGCCCAAGACGCCGGAGATGGAGCGCACCCTATGGGCCTGCATCGATCGGCTGGGGCCGTTGCAGCCGAACTTCGTCTCGGTGACCTACGGGGCCGGCGGCTCGACGCGCGAACGCACCCACGCCACGGTGGCGCGAATCCTCAAGGAAACCACCCTGACGCCGGCCGCCCACCTCACCTGCGTCGGCGCCACGCGCCAGGAAGTGGACGAGGTCGCGCGGCACTATTGGGACGAGGGCGTGCGCCACATCGTGGCGCTGCGCGGCGATCCGCCCGAGAAGACCGCGCACTATGCGCCATTCCCGGACGGCTACGCCTATGCCTCGGACCTGGTGGCGGGCCTCAAGCGGGTGGCCGATTTCGAGATCTCGGTGGCCTGCTATCCCGAGGTCCATCCCGAGGCGGTCAGCGCCAAGAGCGATCTCGACAACCTGAAGCGCAAGATCGACAACGGGGCCAGCCGCGCCATCACCCAGTTCTTTTTCGACGTCGACGTGTTCTACCGCTTCGTCGACCGGGCGCGGGCGGCGGGAATCGAGGTCCCGATCATTCCCGGAATCCTTCCCGTGACCAACTATGCGCGGGTGTGCGAGTTCGCCGCCGTCTGCGGGGCCAGCGTGCCGCGCTGGCTCGCCCATCTGTTCGAGGCCCTGGACGAAGATCCGGAGACGCGCAAGCTGGTCGCCGCCACGGTGGCGGCCGAGCAGTGCCGGCTGCTGCAGGTGAGCGGCATCCGCGAGTTCCATTTCTACACGCTGAACCGCGCCGACTTGACGTACGCCATCTGTCACATCCTGGGGCTTCGGCCGGTCGCAGCCGCCGCCCGCGCGGCGAAGGAACAGGCGGGCTAGCCCCATGGCGCATATCCTCGATTATCTCGCCGAGCGGGTGCTGCTCGCCGACGGCGCCATGGGGACGCGGGTCCAGGCGCTCGACCTCTCCGTCGAGAAGGACTATCTGGGCCAGGAGAATTGCACCGATATCCTGACCAAGAGCCGGCCCGACCTCGTGCGCTCCATCCACATGAGCTATTTCGAGGCGGGCTCGGACGCGGTCGAAACCAACACCTTCGGCACCTCGCCGGTCACCTTGGGCGAGTTCGGGCTGTCGGACGAGGCCTTCGCGCTCAGCAAACGCGCGGCCGAGATCGCCCACGAGGCGGCGGCCGAATTCGCGTCCGACGGACGCCCGCGTTTCGTGCTCGGCTCCATCGGTCCCGGCACCAAGCTTCCCACCCTGGGGCATATCGACTACCAGACGCTCGAAGACGCGCTCGCCGTCCAATGCGCCGGATTGGCCGCCGGCCGCGTCGATGCGTTCCTGATCGAGACCTGCCAGGATCCGCTTCAGATCAAGGCGGCGGTGAACGGCGCCAAGCGCGCCCGGAGCGAGGCCAAGGCCGACATTCCCGTCATCGTCCAGGTCACGGTGGAGACTACTGGGACGCTGCTGGTGGGCGCCGACATCGGGGCGGCGGCGACGGTCGTCCACGCGCTCGACGTTCCGGTCATGGGGCTCAACTGCGCCACCGGCCCCCAGGAGATGTCCGAGCACATCAAATGGCTGGCGGAGAACTGGCCGGGCATGATCTCGGTGCTGCCCAACGCCGGGCTGCCCGAGCTCGTCGACGGCGCCCCCCATTATCCGCTGAGCCCCGAGGAGCTGACGCTCTGGCTCGAGCGGTTCATCGAGGAAGACGGGGTCAACATCATCGGCGGCTGCTGCGGCACCGACGTTGCCCACATCAAGGCGCTGGACCAGATGCTGCGGCGGCGCGGCGGCAACCATCTGCGCCCCGCGCCCGTGAAGCGCACGGTGTCGTGGGTGCCGGCGGTGGCCTCGCTCTACGGCCAGGTGTCCTTGCGCCAGGAAAACGCCTATTTCTCCATCGGCGAGCGGTGCAACGCCAACGGCAGCCGCAAGTTCCGCGTGCTCCAGGAAAAAGGCGACTGGGACGGCTGCGTCGAGATGGGGCGCGAACAGGTGCGCGAGGGATCGCATGCGCTCGACGTCTGCACCGCCTTCGTGGGCCGCGACGAGGTGGCCGACATGCACGAGGTGGTGACGCGCATGCGCGGCTCGGTCAACGCGCCGCTGGTGTTCGATTCGACCGAATATCCGGTGCTCGAATCGGCGCTCAAGCTATATGGCGGCAAGGCGATCATCAATTCGATCAACTTCGAGGACGGCGAGGCGCCCACGGCCAAGAAGGTGGAGCTGGCGCGCCGCTTCGGCGCCGCGGTGATCGCGCTCACCATCGACGAGCAAGGCATGGCGAAGGAGGCCGAGCAGAAGGTGGTGTTGGCCAAAAGGCTGCACGAGTTCGCGTGCGGCCGGCACGGGCTGCCGTCGTCCGACATCCTGTTCGATCCGCTGACCTTCACCATCTGCACCGGCAACGAGGACGACCGCAAACTCGGGCTATGGACGCTGGACGCCATCGGGCGGATCGCCAAGGAGCTGCCCGAATGCCAGATCATCCTCGGGCTTTCCAACATCTCGTTCGGGCTCAACCCGCCGGCGCGCCACGTGCTGAATTCCGTGTTCCTCGACCAGGCGCTGAAACGCGGCCTGACGGGCGCGATCGTGCACGTGAGCAAGATCGTGCCGCTCCACAAGATCCCCGAACGGGAAGCGCAGGCGGCCGAAGACCTGATCTTCGACAGAAGGCGCCCGGGCTACGACCCGCTGCATGCCTTCATCGGGCTGTTCGAGGGACGCGAAGCCGAAAAGGCCAAGGTCCGCGAACGCCCGGCATTGGTGGAGGACCGTCTGAAGCAGCGCATCATCGACGGCGAAAAGCAGGGGCTGGAAGCCGACCTCGAGGAGGCGATGAAGAAGCACCCGCCGCTCGACATCATCAACACCTTCCTGCTCGACGGCATGAAGGTGGTGGGCGAATTGTTCGGCGCCGGGAAGATGCAGCTTCCCTTCGTGCTGCAATCGGCCGAGACGATGAAGAAGGCGGTGGGCTATCTCGAGCCGTTCATGGAGCGCGTGGAAGGCCAGCAGAAGGGCACCATGGTGCTTGCCACCGTCAAGGGCGACGTCCACGACATCGGCAAGAACCTGGTGGACATCATCCTCAGCAACAACGGCTACAAGGTGGTGAACCTGGGCA
This sequence comes from Alphaproteobacteria bacterium, assembly GCA_049691095.1. Classification (GTDB taxonomy): domain Bacteria; phylum Pseudomonadota; class Alphaproteobacteria; order DATDPM01; family DATDPM01; genus JBAVNO01. The sequence continues at coordinate 7,106 of JBAVNO010000108.1, forward strand.
TCAAGCAGCCGATCGAGCACATCCTGGCGGCGGCCAAGGAGCACAAGGCCGACGCCGTCGGCATGTCGGGGCTGCTGGTCAAGTCCACCGTCATCATGCGCCAGAATCTGATGGAGATGACGCGCGAGAAGTTGGACATCCCGGTCATCCTGGGGGGCGCCGCGCTCACGCGCAAATATGTCGAAGACGATTGCCGGGCGTCCTATGGCTGCGGGCGCGTCGCCTATGCGCGCGACGCCTTCGACGGGCTCGACCTCATGGACAAGGTGGTGAAGGGCCGCTTCGACGAGCACGTGGAAAAGGCGGCCGGAAAACAGGCCGCGAAGCCCTCGGGACGCAAACGCGACCGCCGCCTCGAGGCCCTGGAGCGGCCGGTGGAAAAGCCCCGCCCCGTCGAGCTCGAGGCGATCCGCCTCAGGCGCGCCGAGCTGACCGGGGACGTGCCGGTGCCCAAACCCCCATTCTGGGGGCCGAAGGTCCTGGAGCACGTGCCGATCCGCAACGTCCTGCCGCTCCTCAACGAGACCATGCTCTACCAGTTCCACTGGGGCTATAAGAAGGCGGGCAAGAGCCGCGAGGAATTCGCCGCATGGACGAAGAAGGAGCTGCGCCCGATCCTCACCAGGCTCGCCAAGCAATGCGCGGACGAGAAGATCATCACGCCCAGGGGCGCCTACGGCTACTGGAAGGCGGCGGGCGACGGCAATGATCTGGTGCTGTTCGACTCCGATGGGAAGACCGAGGTCGCGCGTTTCACGCTCCCCCGCCAGAAGCGCGAGGACGGCATCTGCATCGCCGATTTCGTGCGCGACATATCCGACCCCGGGCGGGACGTGGTCGCGCTCCAGGTCGTCACCGCCGGCGAGCGCGCGTCGGAAGTGGCGCACCAATGGTTCGCGGATAACCGCTATCAGGACTATCTGTATCTCCACGGCCTGAGCGTGGAGATCGCCGAGGCGATGGCGGAATACGTCCACAAACGCATCCGCAACGAACTCGGCTTCGGCCACGAGGACGCCCGCGACGTCGCCAAGCTCCTGAAACAGGGATACCGCGGCTCGCGTTATTCCTTCGGGTATCCGGCGTGCCCGAACCTGGCCTACCAGCACAGGCTTCTGGAGCTGTTGGAGGCGGACCGGATCGGTGTCGTCATGGGCGAGGAGGATCAGCTCGAGCCCGAGCAGTCCACGTCGGCCATCGTCATCCATCACCCCCAGGCCAAGTACTTCACCGTCTAGGCCCGCGCTCGGCGGCCACAGCCGCGCGATCATGGCGGAACGGCCCAAAGGCCGTGGATGGCGGTGGCCACCGGGGTGGGGACGGGACAAGGTTGCCCGCGACAGGGCTCTTGCCGGGAACCTTCCGGCGCGCCATGTTGGACGGACGGGCAAGGAAGGGGTCCAGGGGTCGTTGCCCCGGCCTTTCTCCCAGCCGCCGATAACGCCTTTGCCGGTAACCTTATCAACAGGGGGACATTCCCATGAAGTATGCCTTTTCCACCGCGCCGCGCGTGGCGCTCGTGCCCGCGCTCGCGTTCCTTGCCGCGATACTCGCCTGGGCGCTTCCGGCCCCGGCAGCCGCCGGCGACATCCAAGTCGTCAGCAGCGTCGAGCTCAACGCCTCGCCCTCCGACGTATGGGCGTTGATCGGCGCGTTCGACAATCTCCAGGGCTGGCATCCGGCGGTCGAGGGCACGCGCATGGAAGGGTCGCCTACGCAGGTCGGAAGCAAGCGCGTCCTGATGCTCAAGGGCGGCGGCGAGATCGAGGAGGAGCTGACCTCGTACAGCGCGTCGGGGACGCGGTACACCTACAAGATTCTGAAGAGCCCGCTTCCGGTGGCGAACTACGAATCCTTCCTCGCCGTCACCGATGAGGGAGGCGGCAAGTCGCTGGTGATCTGGGGCTCGCGGTTCGACGCCGCCGGGGGCGCCTCCAAGGCGAAGGCCAAGGGCACCATCGCCGGCGTCTACAAGGCCGGCCTCGACACCCTGGCCAAGAAGTTCGGCACACCCGGGCACATGATGAAAGAGAAGATGTAGCGCATGGGCGACGGGCCGCCCGGACGCCTGGTGCGGACGGCCCGCCCCAGCCGGCCCGCCCGAGGGGCCGGTAGCCGTTCAAGCGCGAACGGTCAGAAGTGGAATTCGAGTTCGGCGAGCCACTTGATCGTGTTGTCGGCGGTACCCTTGGTGAGGCCGAACAGCCAGCCCAGCTCGTAATAGAAGCCTACCGACGACGTGATCGGGAGGCGACCCAGGATCACGGGCCCGAGCTTGTGGTCCTGCTGGTCCACGGGCTTGATGTCGCGCAGCTCGCCGATTTCGCCGAAGGCCTCGATGGCCGGCTCGAGCCAGGGCCGCCAGCGGAGGCGGGTGCGGAACGCATATTCGAATACGGTCCCTTCCTCGGCGTTCGACCCCACCTGTTTCTCGAAAATGAGGTTGAGGGTGTTGACGGTCCGTCCCAGAGGCTTTTCCAGAAGCAGCTTGCCCTCGACCGTATCGGCGTTGTGGTCGCCGTTGGCGGCCGCGTATTCGACATAGAGGCCGGAATCGACCCACGCCTCGCCCTGCTCGAAAAGCTGGAAGATATTTTCCCAGGCGGTCGCGTCGTACCGCAGGTTTCCCTCGGGCTGCTTCTTCAATTTGCCGAACAGGGCGGTCATCCAGCGGTCGGTGACGCCGTACTCGATCTCGTGGATCTGCTCCTGCTCGCCGTCCTTTGTCCTGTCGGTGTCGAAGGTGTTGAAGCCGCGGGATTCGACGGCGAATTCGCCTCCTTCGACGATGGGCGAATAGACCTTGGTCCCGGCGGAAACGGTATGCGGCAGAAGGGCGAGGGCCGCCGCCGTCGCCGCTGCCGCCACCGTCTTCTTCGACAGGGGCGCGCGCGCGGCGACGCGCATCAGAACCCCGATGGTGGCGAGCGTCGCGGCATAGAACACGAGCTGAATACCGGCGGGATGCGAATCGTAGCCGATGAGGGTGTGCAGGAACTGGCCCAACAGGTCGCGTTCGGAAAGAACGTGCGAGGTGTCCCAGATCCCGTTGCCCAGCGGCGGAAGCAGGTCCGCCGCCACCAGATACGCCGCGGCTTGCGAGGCCATTCCCGCGGCCAGGAAGACCAGGAGCCAACTCGTGACCGCGAACAGATGGCGCGTGGGGATCTTGATCAGCCCGCGGTACATCACGTAGCCGACCGCGACCCCGGCGCCCAATCCCACGAACGCGCCCGCGAACATGGGAATGGCGGTCGCCCCCTGGGCGGCGATTCCGAACATGAACAGCACGGTCTCGGCGCCTTCGCGCAGGACGGCAAGTCCGACCACGATGCTCAGCATGTGAACCGGAAGCCCGCCCTCGGCGACGCCCTTGCCGACCTCGGTGACCTTGATCGCGATCTCGCGCCCGTGACCGCGCATCCACACCACGGACCAGCCGAGCACGACGACGGCGGCGAACAGGATGCAGGCATTGAACAGCTCTTGGCCCATGCCCGACGCCATCTCGGCGATGGCGCCGGCAAAAGCCGCGACCACGCCCGACCCTATGAGCCCGCCCAGGATGCCGAAACCGATCCAGCGGTTGCGGTTGGCAAGGCCGGTGGTGGCGGCGAGAATGATTCCGACGACGAGGGCCGCCTCGAAAACTTCCCGGAAGACGACCAATCCGCTCGACATCATGGCTTAAGGCTCCCCAGAACGAGCGATCGCAGCATCGCGATCAAGTTTGTTGCGTGCCTGCATTGTCCACTTCCATGGGGCCGCATCCACCCGGGTGCGCGCGCCCGCGCGGCGAATCACTTGACCACCAGCTTTCCCGTCGCGGTCTCGATGTGAAACTCGCCGAAAAAATCATACGTCCCGGGATCGAGCGGGCCCAAGAAGACCACGCCCTCGGAATCGGCCCGGATCACCTTTTCGCGGTTCAATTCGTAGCTTTCAAACTCCTCGGGCGTGGAATCGAGATTCTTGACCACGACCTTGAACTTCTTTCCCGCCGGCACCTCCAGGACATTGGGCTCGAACCGGTGATCCTTGATCGTGAGCGTGAACACGTCCTCATCGGCGCGCGCCAGCGAAACCGGCACCCCCGCCAGCAGGGCGGCTCCGAATGCCAAACCGACCGTCGATCGGAGTGCCGGAAAGCGGCGTTTGCCTCGTCGATGCGTCATCGTGCCCTTGTCCCCCAATCGTCTCACCTCGTCCACGCCGCGTGCGCTGCGCCAAGCGCCCAGAACCATATATAGTTATTGCGAATTAATCGCAATACGCAAGTGCGAAGGAATTGCATTCGCAAGATTTCAGTATCTTATATTCTCGCTCCGCGCCGGGGTCCGATGCGGCCATTGGCCGCGGACGTAAGTTATTGTTCCATCAGGTATATTACCGCAGCCAACGACACGAATACCGGTCCGGCCCGGGGCGGGCGGTGGGCTAGGGCCGCCGGTCCGCCGCCAGGGCCATGGCCACTGGGAGGCCGGGGGC